>CAZUAM010000148.1:0-10163 GCA_964618095.1 uncultured Planctomycetaceae bacterium
CGCACCTCGCCCGCGCGCTGCCGCTTCTCGAGGTATGCGACCGCGGCCGCCGCGGTGATCCTCGCCAGCCTGCACCTCTACTACTGGCAGTTGTCACCGTCCCCCTACGACCTGAAGCTCCTGGGCCAGACCGAGTGGCTCCCCGGCAGCCATGCCTCGCTGCGCGTGCTCCTGCTCAATCACCACACCGGCGAAGCCCTGGAAGGGGTCCCGGTCGAGGTGGAGCTTGTAGACCCGGGCAACCAGGGCGTGTTCCGCTTGGCCAGCTTCACCACCGATCAGCTCGGCAGCGGCAGCCCACGGTTCGAGTTGCCCGACTGGGCCGACGGGCAGTATCAGTTGCGTGTCCGGGCCCGTGCCGGCCGAACGCCCGAGCTGATCACCCGGCAAGTCCGGCTGCGGCGGTCGTGGCAACTGATGCTCTCGACCGACAAACCGGTCTACCAGCCCGGCCAGGTGATCCGGGCCCGCAGCCTGGCCCTGCGGCGGCCCGACCTCAAACCGGTGGCCGGCCGCGAGGTGGCCTTCTCGGTGACCGATGCGAAGGGCAACGTGATCTTCCGCCAGCGGGGCGTGACCAGCGACTATGGAATCGCCTCGACCGAGTGTCCGCTGGCGGTGGAGATCATCGAGGGTGCCTACCAGCTCCAGTGCCGAGTCGGCGACACCGACACCAGCGTCACGGTCGAGGTCCAGAAGTACGTCCTGCCGAAGTTCGAGATCGACGTCGAGCTGGACGAGCCTTACTACCAGCCCGGGCAGCGGGTGCGGGGGACCGTGCTTGCCCGTTACTTCTTCGGCAAACCGGTTGCCGGCGCCGAGGTCCAGATCGACGTCCGCAGCACCCTGATCCGGCCGACCAGCATGCACCAGGCCACCATCCAGACCGACGCCGCCGGGGCCGCGAACTTCGAGTTCAACGTGCCCGACTCGCTGGTGGGCCGCGAGCAGGACGCCGGCGACGCGCGGATCGCGCTGCTGCTGACCGTCCGCGATCCGGCCGGCCAGAAGCAGTCCCGAGAGGTCTCGCGGATCGTCACCGCCCGGCCGATCCGCGTGGAGGTGATCCCGGAGACGGGCAGCCTGGTCCGGGGCGTGGCAAACACCGTCTACTTTTTCACCAGCTACCCCGACGGCCGACCGGCCCGCACGCGCATTGCCGTAGGCCGCCTCGATCGTGAGCTGGCAACCAACGACCTGGGCGTGGCTTCCGTCGAGTTGACCCCGGACAGCGATCAAGTCGGCCTGCTGGTCGTGGCCACCGACGAGGATGGCAGGGTCGGCCGCCGCGAGGTGACGCTCGAATGCGGCCGGGCAGCCGAGGACTTTTTGGTCCACACCGACAAGGCCGTCTACGACGGCAGCGAGACGATGCAGGTGGTGGCCTTGGGCGGGGGCGTCGAGCCGGTCTTCCTGGACCTCGTCAAAGACGGCCAGACCATGCTGACCGACGCGATCGACATGTCCAACGGCCGCGGCGAGTACCAGTTCGATCTTCCGCCGGAGTTGTTCGGCACGATCGAGCTGGTCGCCTACCGCTACGGCGTGGCTGGCCTGCCGGTGAGCAAGCGCCGGGTGATCTACATCCGCCAGGCGGGGGCACTGCGGATCGAGACCAAGCTCGACCGCAAAGAGTATCGGCCCGGCGGGCAGGCGAAGCTCAGTTTCCGGCTGACCGACCAAGAGGGCCGTCCCGCCCCGGGCGCCTTGAGCCTGGCCGCCGTGGACGAAGCCGTCTTCTCGGTGCTGGCCCAGAAGACCGGGCTTCAAGAGACGTTCTTCACTTTGGAGCAGGAACTCCTGGAGCCGATTTACGCCATCTACCCCTGGTCGCCCGATCTGACGACCAGCTTGCCAACGGAGGAGCAGATTCGGTTTGAACAGGCCCTGTTTGCCCGCGCGGCAAAGAGACCCGACGACCGTGACGCCCTCTTGAAGAGATTGGTGGATGAGTTTGCCGACGGGGACCAGCGGTTGCTTGAGGTCCTTGAGCGGCCAGACTTGGACCAGTTGATCGAGACCGTCTGGTTGCCGGAAGAGGTAATTCCGATCCTTAGAGGTCAGGGTCTCCACCACACTCTCAGGGCCAACAGCTTTGCACCCAAGGTGCAGCAGACGGAGGCCGCCAGGAGAAGCGGCCTCCAAGCAGTCAAGGCTGCCTGGATCGCGTTTGGGGTGATTAGCGTCATAGTATTGGTCGTCGCCCTGTGCCGCGAATTCGGGCTCGGATACCTCATTCTTGCCGTGCTCGGTGGGTGTTTCCTCATCGCTCTGATGCTCCCGGCAGTGCAAGCATCCCGGGAAGCAGCGAGGCGTGCCACCGCAATCAATAATCTGAAGCAGTTGGGCTTGGCGTTAGGCAACGCGCAGGACGTCGGGCCTATAAACTGGGGACGCGAGCCTACGCCCGACGTTCCCGAACACCAGCAGGAAATCGCGCCGCCGCGGGTCCGCCAGTGGTTCCCCGAAACACTGCTTTGGAGGCCAGAGCTGATCACCGACGATCACGGCCGGGCCACGATCGAGCTGGACCTGGCCGACTCGATCACCACCTGGCGGCTCTCGGCCAGCGCGGTCTCGGCCGAGGGAAAGCTGGGCGGGAGCCAGGAGGCGATCCGCGTCTTTCAGCCCTTCTTCGTCGACCTGAACCTGCCGGTGGCCCTGACCCGCGGCGACGAGGTGGCCGTGCCGGTGGTGGTCTACAACTATCTCGACACGCCGCAGACGGTCCGGCTGACGCTGAGCGACGCCCAGTGGTTTGAACTCCTGGACGTTCGGCGCGGGTCTCCGACCCCGCCGGAAGGCGAGTGGCACGGTCAGGAGACCGGCCACAACCCGCGCGTGCAACAACTCGAGCTGGCCCCCGGCGAGGTCCGCTCGGCCAGTTATCGGCTCGCGGCCCGAAAGGTCGGCAAGTTTGAGCTGCAACTAGAAGCCCGGGGCGGTGTCGCCGACGGAGTCGCCTCCCACAGCGTGGCCGATGCGATCAAGCGGCAGATCGAGGTGGTGCCCGACGGCCGGCGGGTCGAGCAGGTCACCAGCGGCACCCTTTCGTCAAGACAGCCGACCGAGATCGAGTGCTCCGTGCCGGAGGAGACAATCGAGGGCAGTGTGAAGGCGATTGTGAAGATCTACCCGTCCAGCTTCAGCCAACTGGTCGAAGGGCTCGACGCCATCTTCCAGCGGCCCTACGGCTGCTTCGAGCAGACTTCCTCGACGACCTATCCCAACGTGCTGGCGCTGGACTATCTCCGGCGGACCAAGAAGAGCGCCCCCGAGGTCGAACTCAAGGCCCGGCAGTACATCCACCTGGGCTACCAGCGGCTGTTGAGCTTCGAAGTCGCCGGCGGCGGCTTCGACTGGTTCGGCCGCCCGCCGGCCAACCGCACCCTGAGCGCCTACGGCCTGATGGAGTTCGAGGACATGGCCCGCGTGCACGACGTCGACCCCAGGCTGATCGAGCGGACGCGGCGGTGGCTGCTTGACCGTCAGCAGGCCGACGGATCATGGCCAAACGAAGCTGGAATGCTCAATGATGGGCTGGCCGGCAGCGTGAACCGCGGCTCCGACTTGGATCTCGTCACCACCGCCTACATCGCCTGGGCCGTCTTTGCCGGGCAGCCGGAGAGTCGGCAGTCGCAGAGGACGCTGGATTACCTGCTGGCCCACGAGCCGGCCACGATCGACGACCCGTACGTGCTGGCGCTGGTCTCGGGCGCCATCTCGGCCATCCACTCCAGCGGCCGCGACGCCCGCCCCTATCTGGAGCGGCTCGACGCGATGAAGCAGTCGTCGGCCGACGGGAAGCTCGTCTGGTGGGAGCAGGGGCAGGCCGGGCGGACGATGTTCTACGGTGCCGGCCGCAGCGGGGGCATCGAGACCACGGCCCTGGCCGCCCTGGCGATGATCCACACCGCGACCCATCCCGCAACCACCCGGGGCGCCCTGGCCTGGCTGATCGAACAGAAAGACGCCGCCGGCACCTGGCACTCCACCCAGGCGACCGTGCTGGCCCTGAAGGCACTGTTGGCCGGCACCGGCCAGCCGCTGGGCGGCGAGAAAGAGCGCCGGATCGAGATTGCCACTGACGGCCAGGTGGTCCGCCAAGTGGTGATTCCCGCCGATCAGGCCGACGTGATGCAGCAGATCAACCTCTCGGAGCAGATCGCCGAGGGCGAGCACCGGCTCACGCTGACGGATCGCAGCCGGACGGCCCCCGGCTATCAGGTCGCACTGAGCTACTATCTGCCGGAGGAAGACGTCCAGCCGCCGCCGCAGCCGCTGTCGATCGGGATCGTCTACGATCGGACCGAACTGACGGTCGACGAGAGGGTGACGGCCACGGCCACGGTGGCCAACAACATGCCCGGCCCGGCGCCGATGGTAATCCTTGACCTGCCCATCCCGGCCGGATTTGCCATCGAGCCGGAGGATCTGGCCGAGTTGGTCGAGTCGGGGGCGATCGCCAAGTATCAATTGACCGCCCGAAGCGCGGTCGTCTATCTGCGGCAGTTGGCCCCGGCCGAGCCGCTCGAGATCCGCTATCACCTGCGGGCGACGATGCCGGTGAAGGTGACCACGCCGCCGGCCCGGGCCTACGAGTATTACAACCCGGATACCAAGGTCGCCAGCGCGGTGACGCGGCTGACCGTGGCGGCCGGCAACTGAACGAGACATTCGCGGCACCGGACGCACGCACAAGCGCCCTGAAAGCCCGCCCACTGCGTGGGCGGGGTCCCCCGGGCGCAGCCCGGCGGCTTTTCGCCACCGGCTAAGCCGCAAGCGGCTGTGGCGGGGCATCGCCATTCTCGCGCGGGCAGCACCCGCGATCGTCCGGTGTCCGGTTGCAGAAACCTGGCCGGGGGAGTAGAATATGTGGGCAGTCTGAGGGCAGCTATCACCCCGGCAGATGGGGATCGGCCATGTGCGCGGGCGGCTTCGGGGGCAGTGTCCACTCATCGGCCTTCGCAAAATAGGTGGCCGGGGGAAGCTGCGTATCCTGCATCGCCCCTGCCAAGCCGCAATCGCCACTGCCCTTTGGGAATTGCTCCTTGTCGGACCGTCCCCCGGCAGGCTAAAATACGGGGTTTGTGACCAGCAGCCCTGTGCCCCCGTCCGGTTTGATGGCCGCTTCCGATATCCTCGTCAAGGGTGCCCGCGAGCATAATCTGCGGGACATCAACCTGCTGCTGCCGCGGAACCGGCTGATCTGCCTGACCGGCGTAAGCGGCTCGGGCAAGAGCTCGCTGGCCTTCGACACGCTTTACGCCGAGGGCCAGCGCCGCTACGTCGAAAGCCTCTCCAGCTTCGCCCGCCAGTTCCTCGGCCAGATGCCCAAGCCGGACGTGGACCTGATTGCGGGCATCAGCCCCTCGATCTCCATCTCGCAGAAGTCGGCCGGGCAGAATCCCCGCTCGACCGTGGGCACGATCACCGAGATCTACGACTATCTGCGGGTGCTCTACGCCCGGGTGGGCAAGGGTCACTGTCCCAACTGCGGCCGGCCGATCACCGCCCAGACCCGCGAGCAGATCCTCCAGCGGATCGCCGGCCTGCCGAGCGACACAAAGTTCGCGGTCCTGGCCCCCCTGATCCGCGGCCAAAAGGGGGAGTACCGGGACCTGTTCGAGGACCTGTTGAAGCAGGGTTTCGTCCGCGCCCGGGTCGATGGCAGCGTGATCCGCCTAAGCGACGACCTGCGGCTGGACCGGCAGATGCGGCACGACGTCGAGGTGGTGGTCGATCGGCTCACGGCCGGGCCCAAAGTCCGCCCGCGATTGGCCGAGGCGGTCGAGCTGGCCTTGCGGTTGGGGGAAGGCAACTTGGTCGTGTCCGTCGAAGGCGGAAGGCGGAAGGCGGAAGGCGGAAGGCGGAAATCGGAAGGCGGAAAGGGGAAGGCGGAAAGGGGAAAGCGAACAGCCGACAGCGGATTGGCCGGTAGCGAAGTCCGCCTTCCGCCTTCCCCCTTCCCCCTTTCGGACATCGTGCTTTCGGCCCACTATGCGTGCACGCACTGCAATCTCAGCTTCGAGCCGCCCAGCCCGCAACTGTTCAGCTTCAACAGCCCGCAGGGGATGTGCCCGGAGTGTAGCGGCCTGGGCCAGATCTACAGCTTCGATCCCGCGCGGCTGATCCCCGATCGGTCGAAGTCGTTTCAGCAGGGCTGCATCGAGCTGGTGGGCCGCTGGCGGGAGATGGGCCGCTGGCGGCGCCATATCTACCGCGGCGTGGCCGAGACGCTCGAGCGCAAGCACGGCCTGGCAAAGGGGACCGTCCTGGAAACCGCCTGGGAAGAGCTGGACCCGCCGCTGCAAGACGCGCTGCTCTGGGGCACCGGGGACGAGCACATTACGTTCACCTGGCGGAGCGGTCCGTCGGGCTACAAGTGGGGCGGCAAGTTCGAGGGCATTATTCCCAGACTCCTCTCGCAATATCGCACCACCCGCAGCCGGCCCCAGCGGCGGCAGTTGGAAAAATTCATGCGCGTGCTCGGCTGTACCCGCTGCCAGGGCCAGCGGCTGAATCCACAGGCCCGGGCGGTCACGCTCGCCACTGTCTCGCCGAAGTTCAAGGATCGGCCGGAGCGGTCGCTGCCGGAGGTCTGCGCACTGGCCGTCTCCGACGCGGAGGAGTTCTTCGAACAGCTCCAATTGGACCAGACCGGCCAGGCGATTGCCGCCGAGGCGCTCAAGGAGATCCGCGGCCGGCTGGGGTTCCTCAGGAACGTGGGCCTGGAGTACCTTACCCTGGATCGCACCGCACCGACGCTGGCCGGCGGCGAGATGCAGCGGATCAGGCTGGCCGGGCAGATCGGCTGCGGGCTGGTCGGCGTGCTCTACATCCTCGACGAGCCGTCGATCGGCCTGCACTGGCGCGACAACCACCGGCTGCTGGAGACCCTGGCCGGGCTCCGCGACCAGGGCAACACGGTGGTCGTGGTCGAACACGACGAGGACACCATCCGCTCCGCCGACCACGTGATCGACTTCGGCCCCGGCCCGGGTGTCCGCGGCGGCAAGGTCGTGGTGGCCGGACCGGTCGAGGCGGTCACGGCCGAATCGAAGAGCGTCACCGGGCAGTATCTCTCCGGCCGGCAGCGGATCGAAATCCCCGCCACCCGCCGCCCCGTCGGTGATCGGCGCCTCGTGATCCGTGGCGCCGCGCACAATAACCTCAAGCGAATCGACGTCGAGATCCCCCTGGGGGTGTTCGTCTGCGTGACGGGGGTCTCGGGCTCGGGCAAGAGTTCGCTGGTCGACGACATCCTGGTCGAGGCCCTGCGGCGCGATCTGAACGCCGGGATCGGCAATCCCGGCCCGCATGAGACGATCGAGGGCCTCGACCGCCTGGACAAGATGATCGCCATCGACCAGTCGCCGATCGGACGCACGCCGCGGAGCAACCCGGCCACCTACATCAAGGTCTTCGACGAGATCCGCAGGCTCTACGCCCAACTGCCGGAGTCGAAGGCCCGGGGCTACCAGCCGGGGCGGTTCAGCTTCAACGTGCACGGCGGGCGGTGTGAGGCCTGTGACGGCAACGGCTCGAACCGGCTGGAGATGGACTTTCTGGCCGACATTTGGGTCACCTGCCCACAGTGCGAAGGGCATCGCTTCAACCACGAGACCTTGCAGGTCCGTTACAAGGGCAAGTCGATCGCCGAAGTCCTCGAAATGGACGTCCAGGAGGCCCTGGATCACTTCGAAAACATCCCCAAGATCGCCCAGAAGCTGCAAACCCTGCATGACGTGGGGCTCGACTATATGAAGCTGGGCCAGCCCTCGCCCACCCTCTCGGGCGGCGAGGCCCAACGGATCAAGCTCGCCCGCGAGCTGGTCAAGAAAAGCACCGGACAGACCCTCTACCTGCTGGACGAGCCGACCACGGGACTGCATTTTGCCGACATCCGGATGCTGCTTACGGTGCTGCACGGCTTCGTCGAGGCGGGCAACACGGTGCTGGTCGTCGAGCACAACCTGGAGGTGATCAAGACGGCCGACTGGATCATCGACCTGGGGCCGGAAGGCGGTGAGCAGGGCGGACGGATCGTGGCCGCCGGCACGCCCGAGAAACTTGCCCGCACCAGGAGTTCCTATACCGGCAAGGCGCTGCGGAACGTGCTCGATGGCCGTGTGGGAGGCGACCCCGTCGGTTCGGGACCCTCACCCCAGCCCTCTCCCGGAGGGAGGGGGAGCCCAAAGAGCCGCGGGGCGAAGCTGGCCAAGGCCATCAAGGTCCGCGGCGCCCGGGAGCACAACCTCAAGGACATCGACGTCGAGATCCCCCGCGAGAAGCTGACCGTCTGCTGCGGACCGAGCGGGTCGGGCAAGAGCTCGCTGGCGATGGACACCATCTACGCCGAGGGACAACGCCGCTACGTGGAAAGCTTGAGCGCCTACGCCCGGCAGTTCGTCAGCCAGATGCAGAAGCCCAAGCTCGACCACATTGAGGGCCTCTCGCCGGCGATTGCCATCGAGCAGAAACACACCGGCCACACCCCGCGCAGCACCACCGGCACGGTCACCGAGATCTACGACTATCTGCGGATCCTGATGTCCCGGCTGGGCGAGCCTTACTGTCCCGACTGCGATGCGCCGATTGGCACCCAGTCGGCCGAGGAGATCATCGCCAAGCTGATGGATCACCCGGCCGGCACGAAGCTCTACCTGATGGCCCCGCTTCAGATCCAGGTCGGCGAGCGCTATGAGACACTGTGGGAGGAGATCCGCGCGTCGGGCTACGTGCGAATCCGCGTGGACGGCCAGACCTATTCGATCGACGCGCCCCCGCAGATCGACCGCCGGCGGAGGCATCGCGTGGAGGTCGTGGTCGATCGAGTGACCAGCCGCCGCGACGCCAGGTCCCGGATCGCCGGCAGCGTGGAAGACGCCCTGGCGCTGGGCCGGGGCATGCTGCACGTCGCCTTCCCCAAGCCAGACCTGCCCGAGCCGAACTGGCCGACCGAGATCCACAGCCGGCACTTCTCCTGCGACCGGTGTGGGCGGAGTTTCGAGCCGCTCTCGCCGCACCATTTCTCGTTCAACAGCTCGCTGGGCTGGTGTCCGGCGTGCGAGGGCCTGGGGACCCAAACGGGGACGAATCCCGCCGCCCTGCTCCGCGATCCGAAACTCACGCTGGCCGAGGGGGCCGTGGCGCTTTGGCCGAATGTAAACAGCCGGATATTCCCCTTGATGTTGGACGGTCTTTCGCGCGGGACCGGCGTCCCGACCGACGTGCCGTTCGATCAGCTCGGCGCGAAGCACCGCCGGCTGATCATGCAGGGCACGGGCGACCGATGGTTCGACGTGTATCATAAAGCCGCCACCGGTGGTCGCGCCCCGCATAAAGCCGCGACCGGTGGTCGCGCCTCCACAAGAAATCAACCCCTCCGGCCTGTGTTCCGCTTCCAGTACAAGGGCCTTTACCCGGCGCTGGAAGAGGCCAGCCGACTGTCGCCCGGCATGCGCGGCAAGCTGGAACACCTGGTCGACGAGGTGGAATGCTCGGTCTGCGGAGGGAGCCGGCTGCGCGACGACGCGGCGGCCGTGCGACTCCGCGGGCGGACGATCGACCAACTCTGCCGGCTTCCGCTTTCGGCGTTGCTCGATTGGTTCAAGGCCTGGAAGCCCGACCGTACCCAGCGGACGATTGCCGGTGAGCTGCTTCGGGAGATCGGCAACCGTCTGGAGTTTTTGGTCGACGTGGGGCTGGAGTATCTCACTCTCGCCCGGCCTGCCCCGACCCTCTCCGGCGGCGAGATGCAGCGGATCCGGCTGGCCGCCCAGGTCGGCAGCGGGCTGTGCGGCGTGCTCTACGTGCTCGACGAGCCGACCATCGGCCTTCATCCCCACGACAACCGACGGCTGCTCGGTGCGCTGAGGAAGCTCCGCGACCTGGGCAACACGCTGCTGGTGGTCGAACACGACCGGGACGTGGTCCAAAGCGCAGACCAACTGCTCGATTTCGGCCCGGGGGCCGGACGCCACGGCGGGCAGATCGTCGCCCGGGGCACCCCCGACCAGGTCGGCAAGCGACGGGCGTCGGTCACCGGCCCCTATCTCGTGGGCAACAAGGCAATCCCCGTCCCCACCAATCGCCGCATGCCGTCGATCCATAGCCGGCGGCCAACGGCCGGCGGGAGAACTGGAAAATCACGTCCAAAA
>CAZUAM010000148.1:10173-12437 GCA_964618095.1 uncultured Planctomycetaceae bacterium
AAGCAGCCCGGCGGCCGTTGGCCGCCGGCTATCGGCGAGAAGCAAAGCGGCCGCCGACGATGCACCCGGCGGTTGGCTCGAAGTGATCGGGGCCCGGCACAACAATCTCAAGAACGTCGACGTGCGGATCCCTCTGGGCACGTTGACCGTGGTCACCGGCACCAGCGGCAGCGGCAAGAGTTCGCTGGTCGAGGACGTGCTCTTTGCCGCCATGGCTCGGACGCTGCACCGCGCCAAGACCTTCCCGGGCGCACACCACGAGATCCGCGGCATCGAGCTGGTCAACAAGGTGATTCGCGTCGACCAGCAGCCGTTGGGTCAGACGCCGACCTCCAACGCGGCCACCTTCACCGGCGTGTTCGACCTGATCCGCTCGCTCTACGCCCAACTGCCCGAGGCCAAGCTCCGCGGCTACACGCCGCGGCGGTTCAGCTTCAACGTTCCCGGCGGGCGTTGCGAGACGTGCGAGGGCAACGGCCAGCTCCGGATCGAGATGCACTTCCTGCCCGACGTCTGGGTCGAGTGCGACACCTGCCACGGCCGGCGCTACAACCCCGAGACGCTCTCGGTCCGCTACCATGGCCGCTCGATTGCCGACGTGCTCGAGATGCCCTGCGGCGAGGCGGTCGAGCTGTTTGCGAACATCCCCAAGATCCGCCGCATCTTGCAGACCCTTTGCGACGTGGGGCTGGATTATCTGACCCTCGGCCAGCCCGCCCCGACCCTCTCCGGCGGCGAGGCCCAACGTGTGAAACTGGCCGCCGAGCTCTCCCGGCCCGATACCGGCAAGACGCTCTATCTGCTGGACGAGCCGACCACCGGGCTGCACTTCGACGACCTGGCGAAGCTGTTGGACGTGCTCAACCGGCTGGTCGACCTGGGCAACACCGTGGTGGTAATCGAACACAACCTGGACGTGGTCAAGACGGCCGACTGGGTGATCGACCTGGGGCCGGAGGCGGGCGACGAGGGGGGGTTCGTGGTGGCCGCCGGCACGCCCGAGGACATCGTCGCCCACGCAGAATACTCCCAGCGGTCCACCAAGAAATATAAAGCCGCGACCGGTGGTCGCGCCCCCCACAAACCCGCGACCGGTGGTCGCGCCGACGGCGGTGCAATCCGGCGCTCCTACACCGGCGAGGTGCTCCGCCCGGTGCTGGCCGCCGGACCGCTCGCCGAGCGGAAGATGCACGACTTCGCCGCCGAGCTTTCCGCCCGCCAGGGCGACGTCGACATCACCCAGGTCGGCCGCCGGACCAAGATGCCCTGGCAGATCGACGGCCGGCGATGGCACACGGTGGATCGGGTGGGCCGCACCGGCAATCCCTGCCGCTGGGACGGCCGCGTGCTGGCCGAGGTGATCGACCGGATCGGCCGCCGCTCCGAGCTGTTCAGCCCGACCGACTGGGACAATCGCACGATCATCGAGATCCGCGCGGCCAAGAAGTCCGACGGCTGGTTCTTCCACGCCATCACCGGCGAGGAGTGGCTGCTGAAACTGAAGTTCCGCACCGGCCGGAACACCTTCAAGCGCGAGGAGCTGATCCGCCGGCTCGAGTTGAAACCGCTCAACGACGTGCCCGAGCTGCCCCTGTACGGCACCCAGCCCCGCGTCCGCTGCAAGAACCTCCGCGGCCCCTGGCAGGAAGTCGAGCTGCGGGTCTACAGCTACCAGGAAATCGACCACAAGGAGTTCTGGAGGTTCGTCGACCAGGCCGTGGCCGGCTTCGGCAAGTTTGCCAGGCGGGTCGAGCAGAAGTCCGACATCTTGCAGCCCTGGAAACAGCTCGGCCGCAAGTGGCACTTCGCGCGGAAAGGCTTCCCGCTGGGCAAGAAGATCCTCTGGGAATTGGAGGTCCTGGAGGAGCTGTTCGAGCTCCTCTCGGAGACGGCCCCCGAGGCCCAACTGCTTTGGAACAACAAGCAGGTGGTGCCGCTTTACGTGACGGAGCAGAAGGAACCCTGGGCGGCCGTACAGACCAAGAAGCTCGACGCGGTCTACCTCCATCTGACCGGTCCCAAGGGCCGCTTCACGCTGGGCCAGATCACCGAACTGGGGCACAACCCGCAGTTCGACGGCGAGGACCCCGACCACGACGTGCTGCACCTGAAGTTCCGCACCGCCGACGACCTGGCCCGGGGAGACCTGCCGGGGTTCCTGAAAACGCATCTGACAGAGGTGAAGAAGGCCACCGGCCCAAGCAAATCCTAAATCCCAAATCCCAAATCCCAAATCCCAAATCCCAAATCCCAAATCCCAAATC
>CAZUAM010000149.1:0-12394 GCA_964618095.1 uncultured Planctomycetaceae bacterium
TTCCCCGCCGCTCATGCCCCAGCAATCCTCGGTTTATGAATAATCCGGGCTAGGCAACCGTTTCTTGAGGTTTGGCTTCCTCGGCAGTTGGTGCGAGTGACTTCATGGCCAGCAGCGACCTGAGCCAGGCGAGCGTTGACTCGGCCCCTTCGTTGCGGTTGACGCCTTCGGCCGAGAGGCCGTCGCGGCAGCCGCCGGTTTCGTAGTCGTAGAGCGGTTCGCCCAGGTCGTTTTTGCCGAGAAACCAGTTGAAGCAGCGGCGTGCTTCGCTGGCCCAGCACTCTTCGCCGGTTAGCCTGTAAGCCTCCAGGCAGGCGTCGATCATAGCCTGGGCCTCGATGGGTTGTTGGTCGAAAGAGGCCTTCTGGCCGCCGCGCGGGAACCATCCGTGGTTGCCCACGGGCGAGAACACCCCGTCGCGGCCGGTCTGCACGCGCAAGAGCCACTCCAGCGACCTTAAGCCCGTCTCGGTCAGGTCGCCGCGATTCATCCACCGCCCGCCCAAGAGCAGGGCATGTGGCAGTTTGCCGTTGCAGTAACTGAGACAGTTCTCCGGCCACACCCAGTCTTCGCCGGCGTTCTTGCGGAACCTGTTGAACAGCCGCAAGGCCAGCGTCTCGCGAATCCGCCGTACTTCGCTGTCTCCGCCGTAGCGTCGCAGATAGGCGTGCACACCGACCAGGATAAACGCCCACGCTCGGGGCGACTTGAACTGGATGGTCGTTCTAAGGGCCTGTTCGAACAGCTCCGAGGCGGAGGCACGGATGCTTTCCGAGGGTCCCAGGGCCACGGCGTAGCCCAGCCCCCAAAGGGCCCGCGCGTGACTGTCCTCCGAACCGACCTTGTCCGTCCACCGGCGGTCGTAGGACATGAAGTTGTGAAAACGCTGGAGATCGCGGTCGTAGGCATAATCGAGGAAACTCAAGTAGGTGCGGATGAGGCGAACCAAGTCGGGGTTCTTGGTAAGTTGGTGGGCCTCCAGCGAGACGATCAGCGCCCGCGCGTTGTCGTCGGTGCAATAGCCGTGACTGCGGAGAGGAACCGTATAGCGGGCGTGCTGCAATACACCGGTGTTGTCGCTGATCGCCTCCAGGTAGTCGAGCTTGAGCTTGGGTACCGCGTGCCGCAGAGCCGAGGTCTGCACCGTGCGTTTCGGCAGCGGCTTGGGGCGATGCACCCGCTCGGCGAGCACCTCGTGGCAGAGTTTCAGGTACTCTCGGGCCACCGACTTCCAGACCATGTCGCGGGTGAACAGATACGCGTTTTTGCGCATTTCCTGGCTTTCCGCTTCGTGGTCCAGCAGCCAGCAGACGGCGTCGGCGATGGCCGGGCCGTCGCGAAAAGGCACCAGGCGTCCGCGCCCGTCGGCCAGCATTTCCCGGGCGTAGCTGTAGGGCGTGGAAATTACCGGTTTGCCGGCGCCCAGCGCGTAGGCCAAGGTGCCCGACACGCTCTGTTGCTGGCCCAAGGAGGGCGTCAGATAAACGTCCGCGGCACAGAGGAACTCGCACAGCTCTTGCAGTTTCACGTAGCGGTCCGTGAACATCACGTGATCCAGCACGTCCAGGTCCTCCGCTTGCTGGTGCAGGCGGAGCCGGTATTGCTCGCCGCTTTCCCTTTTCGCGTTGGGGTGGGTGGCCCCCAACACGATGTACACCAGTTCGGGATGACGCTCCACGATCCGCGGCAGGGCCTCGATGGCGTGCTCGATCCCTTTGCCCGGTGAAAGCAGCCCGAAAGTCAGCATCACTTTGCGTCCGGTCACGCCGAACTGGTCTTTGTAGAAACTGGGGTCGACAAACGGGAGGTCGGGAATCCCGTGCGGGATCATGACGACTTTGGACGCGGGTACACCGTAGCGGTCGCAGAGGATCTGCTTCCCCCGCTGGGCCATCACCACCATGCGGTCACTCTGCCGGACCAACTCCTCGAATACCTCCTGCTGTTGCGGCGAGGGATCTTCCAGGACGGTGTGCACCGTGGTGATAATCGGCATACGGCTGGCTTGCATCAGGGTCAACAGATGTGCCCCCTGGTCCCCGCCGAAGATGCCGAACTCGTGCTGTACCAGCATCACGTCCACGCGGCGGATGTTCAGAAAGTCGGCCGCCCGCGTGTAATCCGATACGTCTTCCTCAAGGATTTCAAAACACACGCGGCCGTCGTAACCGTAGCCTTCGGGGAGGTCGTTAATTGCCACCACCTGGCAACTATCCGCTGAAGCCAGTTCGGTGGAAACGGCCCCGCAAAGATCGTGGCTGAACGTGGCGATGCCGCATTGGCGCGGCGGGTAAGTGGCAACGCAGGCAAGCCGCAAGCTCTTGAAAGTAATTGGAGTGACCACAAATCACCCTTTCCAAATTATCCCCGCACTGTTCAACCAACGTTCACGCCGTGGCAGTCCAAAAAGATCGTCAGCCTTTCTGAATCAGTTGCTCCGCCCCGGGGCGAGGGACGTTCTTCTGATTGTCCCAATAGGGGGAAACCTTGCGGATACCCGCCACGACCTTGGGAAACACCTCGATGATCCGGTCGATGTCCTCCTCGGTGTTGTACCGGCTGAGACTGAAACGGATGGAACCGTGGATCGCGGTGAAGGGAACCTTCAGGGCTCTGAGCACGTGGGAAGGCTCCAGCGACCCCGACGTACAGGCGGAGCCACTGGACGCGCAGATCCCGTGATTGCTCAGTTCGAAAAGCATCGACTCTCCTTCCACGTAATGGCAGGAGACGTTCAGGGTATTGGGCAGCCGCGGCGCCCCCTGGCCGTTGACCTGAACACTGGGAATCGTTTCCAAAATCGTTTTCTCCAGGCGGTCCCTGAGCCCTCGTACCCGCGTCTGTTCCTCCTCGAGGTTCTCTACGGCCAGCGCCAAGGCCCTGGCGAGTCCCACGATGTAGGGCACGTTTTCCGTTCCCGCACGCCTGCCTTCTTCCTGGTGCCCGCCGATCATTAACGGCCGCAGGGGCGTGCCCCGCCTGACGTACAGGGCTCCGATTCCCTTCGGCGCGTGGAGCTTGTGCCCTGAAAAGGAGAGCAAATCGACGTGACGGTAGTCTCCCTTCAGATCGATGGGAATCTTGCCCACCGACTGGGTGGCGTCCGTGTGGAAGATGATCGAGGGGTCGGTCTCCTTGGTCAGCCGCGAGAGTTGTTCGACGGGAAAGATCACCCCGGTCTCGTTGTTGGCGTGCATGACGGTGACCATCAGCGTATCCGGGCCGAGTGACCGAACGAACTCGCCCACGTCCAGGTTCCCCGCTCCATCCACCGGCAGAAAGGTCACCTCGTATCCGCTCCGCTGCAAATCCTTGCAGACCTCCAACACTGCCGGATGTTCCACGGCAGTCGTGATCAGGTGGCGCCGATTCGGATTGGCCTTGGCGACGCCCCGGATCGCCGTGTTATTGCTCTCCGTGGCACAAGAGGTGAAAAGGATCTGTTGCGGATCGCCCGCTCCCAAGTATCGGGCAATCTGCGTGCGGGCCTGCTTCAGCGCAGCCGCGGTGCCCCTGGCAGGCTCGTACATGGAGCTGGGGTTGAAGTAGTCCCGGGTGAAAAAGGGAATCATCGCCTGATGGACTTCCGGCGCGACGGCGGTGGTGGCGTTGTTGTCGGCGTAGATGATCTTCATGCGGTTGCTAGTGATGCTAGACCTCGATGACCTTGATCCGCTGGTCTACGATGTCTTTGAGCGTCTTTTCGACCATCATTTTCAGCGTCTGGTTGGCCTGCTGGCAGCCCGCACAGGCGCCCTTCAGGCGGCCATAGATCAGGGTCTCCTTGATGTCGACGATTTCCATGTCGCCCCCGTCCCTCTGAAGCATGGGGCGGATGTACTCGTCCATGGCCTTCTCGACCTTTTTGCTGAACTGGTAAGGCGAAAGAGGCGGCCCCGCCGCCGCCACGACCTCACCCGGCTGGGGCATCGTCGGCAGGACCTTCAGTTGAAGTCCGGTCGGGCCCCAGATCTCGTCCAGGAGATCCTGGAGCCCGCCGGGAACGTGATGGCAGGACATACATCCGCCGCCGGCCTTGGTGGCGTCGGTGATCTCCGGAATGGTCCGCAGGTTGAGCTCTTTGATCTTGCGGCGCAAATAGGGTTCGCTCAGCGAAAAGCACTTGCAGACGATGCGGCCCTCTTGCTCCTCGTCGACGTGGACGTCGATCCCCAGACGCTCCAGGTCGACCCCGCGTTTTTGCGCCCAGTTGAACACGGCCGACTTCAGGGTCTCGGCACCCATCACGGAGCAGTGGATCTTCTGTTTCGGAAGTCCTTCAAGAAACTCCACGATGTCCTTGTTCTGGATCTTCAGGGCCTCGATAGGCGTATATCCCTTCTGCTCAATCAGGGAGCACAACGCCTCCGAGGCGGCGATCGCCGAGGTGCACCCGAAGGTCAGGTACCTGGCCATCACGATCACGTCCCGGGTGGGGTCCGTCGGATGGCGGTCCACCCGAAAGGTAAAACGCATGGCGTCGCCACAGACCATCGACCCGTGCTCGCCCAGCCCGTCCGGGTCCTCTATCTCTCCCAGGTGAGTCCCGGGCTTGCCGTGGACCGCGTCGATGAATAGCTGCTTGGTCTTTTCGCTGTACTCCCAGGCCATGGCCGTCCTCCAAGGTCAATGACTGCCGCTTGCTACTCCCCTTCTAGCAGCAATGCTTACATTCTTCAAGCCTGTCAAGCCCCTCCGGAGGGGGCAAGGGGCCGGCCTCGGCTTATAGAACCCGGGGGTAGCTTCGCCCGAAGGCACCGCCGTCGAGCGCGTATCGCGGGCCTTATGGCACGTGGGCGTCAGATGAGAGAGTATGGGCGATCCGGAGAAGGGGCGACCGTCCCAAATGTGGTATTTCGGTTCTGACTCAGATCGACAGATGCGCCACTGGCAGGGCCGACGTGCCGTCGGCCGCTAAACGTGTTTGTCGGCGGTGCAACGCTGTCTATTTGTCGGCGGTGCAACGCTGTTTAGCGGCCGCCGGTACGGCGGCCCGAATGTTGCCCGACCCAAGAACCGTCGCGAAAGCAACTTCCGCCGTGAGACGATCCCGAAAAGGGGACAGGAACGAATAGCACCGCCGGTTGGTACCCCGCTCCCGCGCTCCACGCGGGAACGAGAAACGGGGCCCCGGCTCCGCCGGGGCTTATTCCTATTTCTCCTGCCCCATCTTCTCCGGCGGCACCCACTTGATTCGCCGAATCACCACCTTCCCGTCCTGTACCGGGTAGGGTGCGCATTTCTTCAATTCGGCCTCATAATGGGTAATCCCCTTGAGCGTCTGAGAGATCCCGCGTTCGAGAGTGGTGACGCGGAGGTCGGCGTGCACACGCTTGGCAGACGCCTCCTTGCGCTCCCGTCCTTTCTTGACGATCTCTTCGAGGGCTTCCTTTCTGGCCGCCAATCCGACCAGCTCGATTTCGGCGGCGATCTTCAACGTTTCGAGTTGTTCGATGCGGCTGAGGGCAAGACGCCTTTTCGTTCCGCTTACCAGAATCTTGTTACACGCGTCGATCCGCGCCTTAACACCCCGCATGTCAACAGAGATCAGCCGTTGCTGGGTAATGAAGTTCACCAGTGCTTCCTTCGTGATGTCTTCAAACTCTTTCAGGCCCTCCAATTGCTTCTCCAAAGTGGCCAGCGCGTCTCCGGCCTCCTTCAGGCTGGCGCGGTCTTCCACCAGCCGCTTCTCATACGCCCCCTTCACGGCCAAGGCCGCTCTCTGGAGCGGATAGAATACCCCAAAGTCATAGAAAGAAAGCACTCCTTGGGCCAACTCCTTGGCTCGCTCGGGCGTAGGGGCAAGGATCGTGAACTGGATCAAGTACTTGTCATCCTCCTTTTTTTCCCCCGCGTCAAAGCGAACGTAACGACGGCCAAGATAGCGGGGACTGGCCATCCTCAGCAGCGACACGACCTCCTCTGAGGGCAACTGCTTCTTCGGCATTTCATCCAGAGCAAATTTGAGTACAGCCTCGCTCGGTTTCCCGCCCAAAAGCAGGTCTCGATGGCGACGCACTGCGGCCGAGTAGTCGCTGGTTGCCTCGCCTGCAAAAGACCCGAATTCGGTGACCCGCAGCCGAATCGGTCCCACCAACTGAAAGGTCGCCACGTAACGTTGTTCCAGCAGTCCCGGGTCGGCCCCCCTAAACGCCATCGGCTGTTCTTCCTCGGAGACGTCGAACGTGAGCTTGCGCTCCGGGATTACCGGCTTGGGCGTCTCTGCGGCGGCTTTCGGCGAAGGTTTCTCGCTGGGGCCCGCCTTCGACTCGGCGGCAGGCTCCGCTGCAAAACCGTGGATCGCCGTCAACGCGACCAGCACCAGGCAGGCAAGGACGGCTCGTTTCATGACTTGGGCTCCTTGGTTGGAGGTAAGGCGGGTGGCGGCAAGCTTCCATTGACCGCCGCCGTGCCGCGGTAGACCTCGGCCAGATAGCGTTCGGCCTCTCTGGTGTACTGTTCCAGCCCCGGTTGGCTTGCCAAGAGCTCCGCCGCCGCGGCCAGCCGCGCGGAGCGGACTTCGCGGGCGATCAGCGTTTCGACGTCGATTTTCTCAGCCGGCTCCGGACGCATAGGCTGATCGACTTCGTCAGGTGTGTTGACCTGCCTGTGGGACCCCCAGCGGGAAACCAGCCACGGGCCGGCCGTCAGCAACAATACGACCGCACATACCGCCAAGCAGGCGGCCGCCGGAATCCAACGCCGCTTGGGTCGAATGGGGGTGGTTTCCAGTCCCGGAGCCCGCGCCGCTGACTCCTGCCAGACCTCCCGGGCGAGCTCGAGCGAGCGCCCCAGCAGCCCCAGCTCCGCCCGGCAATCGGGGCAGTCGGCCAGGTGGTCGGCGACGCGGCGGGCGTCGGCCGCGGACAGTTCTCCGTCGGCGTACGCAACCAGCAGCTCGGCAGTCAGGTCGCAGGACTTGCTATTGATGTTGCTATTCATGATGGTAGCCCGATCGCTTCAACTCCAGTGCCAGTCGTTTTCGTGCCGCAAGCAGCCGGCTGCGGACGGTGGAATCCGGCAGCTCCAGGATCTTTCCAATTTCCTTGGAATCGAATTCCGCAAAGTAACGCAGGACAAGGACCGACCGCAATTGCGGCTCGAACTGCTCCAGGCTGCGGCGAACCAGCTCCTGCTCTTCCCCCCGACAGGCGGCCTCGGCGGGATCGCCGGCGTGCCGGGAGCTGCCGCGGAACCGTGCCAGCCCGTGCAGGACCTCCCGCCACCGGGCCCGCCGGCGGTGCTCCAGGTTGCATCGGTTGATCGTCACCCGCAGCAGCCATCGTTTCAGGCCGGCCCGATCGGCCGCCGTCGGGCACTTTTGCCAGGCCGTGAGGTAGACGTCCTGCAAGACGTCCTCGGCGCGGCCGGGGTCGATCCCCATGGCGCAGACCAGGCGCGACAGCTCCCCCGCCGACTCGCCCCAGACCGATCGCAGCAGCTTTTCGGCCGATTCTCGCACACCACTGCAATCCGCATGGAGACGCTCGATCTCGCCGGCTCGTGCCGGCACCAGGCCGTATGCGCCCATTGTGCTCTGTTGTCCTCGACTTCCTTCTGTACTTACAATGCGCCGGCGGGGCCGGGTGTTGAAAAAACTTGCAGATAATTCTCGCCGGTCAGCCGGTCGCTGCTTCAACAACCGGGCGGAAGTGGTAGTTGGCGGTCCCGCAACGGCCGTCCGCATCTTGATCGTACCGGGGAACGCGGACTCTCGCAAACCCCTGGAAACGCTCCCGGTCAAAGTCCGCGCTCCCACAACCAAGAGCAGCACCGAGACCCCTGCCACTGCCTGCCGCCGTATGCATCAACCCCTTGGCCAACTTCAGTAGTTCCAAATTTGAGCGAGGGGTGGCTGGGGTCGAGCGCAGCGAGCCCCCAGAACAGCGCGCTGGGGGCAGCCTGCGGCTGACCACCAGCCACCCACTCAACTGCCACGAAAACTTGCCACACACGCCCGTCAGGGGACCGTGGCCCCGGGTGCCAAATCGGGTTAGAATGGCGGCACTGCCGCCCGCGAGCGCCGCGAGGCGCACTCTCACTGAGCCGTCTCAACAGATAAGGAGTCTGCCATGTGCGGGAATGAAAATGAAGCTGGCCCTGACGTTCGGTCCAAAGTCTGTCGCGGTTTTTCGGAAAGAACCGGCGCCGGCATCAGCCGCCGGGGGTTTCTCGGTGGGCTGGGCGGCGCCGCCGCGCTGGGCGGGCTCACCCTGGCCGCCACCTCAGAAGCCAAGGCCGCTTCGGCCGAGCAGGGCCCCGGCGCGAGACTCCCCGCCGGCGCCCCGTTGCGACTCAAACCGGCACTCGCCTATCAGCTTCCCCGCCCGACCGAGAAGACCAGTTGGCGGCCTTACGGCGGCCTGCAAACCCCTGCCGACGTGAACAGGGAAGTCCAGAGGATCGAGGCCGAGTTGACGAAGCTGGCCTCCCAAGCCGAGTTCCCCGTCGAAGTGCTCCCCTTGATGCGGATCAGCAACGACCAGCAGGTCAAGCAAGTGGCAGACGCGGATTGCGACGCAATTCTCGTCTATGCGGCAAGCGGAGGGGGCAGGGACTCTTGGGCATGGTTCGCCGCACTGGCCGCCGCCAAAGCGCCGATGGTGATGTTCTTGCGCCACAAATCCGGCCCCTACTACCTCTGGCACGAAATCGCCCACTGGCGCTTGCTGCGACGCAACGGCGACACCCTGGAAGAACCCAACATCGACGTGGACGACATCGTGGTCGACGACTACCGGGACGTTCTCTGGCGGCTGCGGGCGCTGTACGGGTTGAACAGCGCCAAGGGCACGAAGATGCTAGCCATCGGAGGGCTGCAAGCCTATAGCAAGGACGGTCAGGCGCTGGGCCCCGCTCACGCCAAGAAAGTCTGGGACTACCAGTTCGAGATCATCTCCGAGGCCCAGTTCGCCAAGCGGCTCCAACAGGCCCGTTCCAACCAGCAGGCGATCCGGGAAGCCGAGCAGCAAACCGACCGGCTCGTTGCCCAGCCCAACCTCGTCCTGCAGACCGAACGGAAGTTCGTCGTCAACTCGTTCTTGGCCCTGGGGGTCTGCAAGGAGATCATGAAAGAGACCGGCGCCACCAACTTCGGTTTCGCCCATTGCATGGGAAGAAGCGTGATCGAGATGCTCGACACCCCGCCCTGCCTGGTCTTGAGCCTGGCCAACGACGAGGGGTATACGGCCTACTGCCATACCGATCTGACGCACACGCTGCCGGGCGTGCTCTTGCGCTGGATTGCCGGAAAGCCCACGTTCTTGTGCAATTCCCATTTTCCGCACCACGGCGTCTTCACGGTCGCCCATTGCGCCGCCCCCCGAAAAATGAACGGCAGAGACTACGAGCCGGCCAGGATCATGACCCACTTCGAATCCGACTACGGCGCCGCCACCAAGGTCGAGTATACCAAGGGCCAGGTCGTCACGGTGGTGATCCCGAATCTAAGGTGCTCGAAGTGGCAAGGGTTCAGGGGCAAGATCCTCGACTCGCCCTCGCATCCGGCCTGCCGCTCACAGGTCGACATCCAAATCAACGGCGATTTTCGCAAACTGCTTGCCGAGATGGAGGGATTCCACGTCCAGGTCTGCTACGGCGACTATCTTCGAGAAGTCGGCTACGCCCTGAAGAAGCTCGGCAAGATCGAGTGGCAGAATTTCAGCCAGAAGGCGTGAGAAGCCGCCAGGCGATTAGAGTCTTCTGGTGAGGGATAAGCGCGTGGTGCGCGCATCTGAGACGTAACCAGTTGTGATAGAAACGTTTAGCGGGCGGGCTTGCCCGCCGTTTGGTTGCGGCCGGAGGCCAGGCTAGGCGTGCAGTTTCGGATGGCCGGGGTCGAACGAAGTGAGCCCCCGGTTCGACGAATCCCCGGGGGCTCGCCGGCCAACGCTTCGCGTCGGTGCCCGTCGACCTCGCTCACCCCAACGCCTCACAAGGCAAACTGGGGACTAACGAGACTCTTGCGGCAGCTTCATCCCCAGGTTCTTCAGCAAAAACGCCCACTGATCCGCCATCTCCTCGATCCGCTTGGTAGTCGGCTTTCCGGCGCCGTGCCCGGCTCGGGTTTCGATGCGGATCATCACCGGTGCGTCGCCCGCCTGGGCACGTTGCAGCGCCGCGGCGAACTTGAAGCTGTGCCCCGGCACCACGCGGTCGTCGGTGTCGGCCGTGGTGATCAGCGTGGCCGGGTAGCGGGTGCCCGGCTTGAGGTTGTGATAGGGCGAGTAGGCCAACAAGGCCTTGAACTGTTCGGGGTCATCGGACGAGCCGTAGTCGTCGACCCAATAGCGGCCGGACGTGAACTTGTGGAACCGCAGCATGTCCATCACGCCCACCGCCGGCAGGCACGCACCAAAAAGACCCGGCCGCTGGGTCATCACCGCGCCGACCAGCAGCCCGCCGTTGCTGCCGCCCTGGATGGCCAGCTTCTCGGGCCGGGTGTACTTGTTTGCGATCAGCCACTTGGCGGCGGCGATGAAGTCGTCGAAGACGTTTTGCTTCTTCAGCAGCTTGCCGGCCTGGTGCCACTCTTCTCCGTACTCCCCGCCGCCGCGCAGATTCGCCAAGGCAAACACGCCGCCCAGCTCCATCCAGGAGAGCACGCGAATCGAGAAATAGGGCCTCAGCGAAATCGCGAATCCGCCGTAGCCGTACAGCAGCGTGGGATTCGCGCCGTCGAGCTTGATTCCTTTCTTGTGTGCAATGAACATCGGCACCCGCGTGCCGTCCTTGCTGTGGTAGAAGACCTGCCGGACCTCGTAGTCGTCGGGATTGAACTTCACTTCGGACCGGCGGATCAATCGGCTCTGGCCGCTGATCATGTCGTACCGGTAGATGCTCGGCGGCGTGGCGAAGCTCGAGAAAGCGTAGAACGTCTCGGTATCGGTCCGCTGACCGGCGAAGCCCATCGCCGCGCCGATCCCGGGAAACTCCACCTCGCGGACGAACTGGCCATCGATCGAGAAGATCTTCACCTGCGACTTGACGTCCCTCAGGTAAGACGCCACGAACAAATTGCCCACGAAGCTGACCCGCATGAGGCTCTCTTCAACTTCAGGAATGATCTCGCGGTAGTGCTCCGGCTGCGGTCTGCGCAGATCGATGGCGATCAGCCGCTTCCGCGGCGCGTCCAGGTCGGTCTTGAAGAAGAAGACCGGGCCGTCGTTGCCCACCAAGGTGTATTCGTTGCGAAAATGATCGATCAAGTCGGTCGGCATCCCGAAGGGTTCTGCAAGGTCTTTGATTAGCACCCGATAGCGCTCGTCGGTGCCCACGCCCACGGTGATCACCAGGTAGCGGCCGTCCTCGGTCACCTCGCCTTCAAAGCTCCACTCGGGCTGGTCTCCCCGGGCATAGACCAGCACGTCGTCCGACTGCGGCGTGCCCACGCGGTGGTAGAAGAGTCTGTGATTGAGGTTCAGCTCCTGAAACTCGGCGCCCGGCTCGGGTTCCGGAAACCGGCAGTAGAAAAACCCCCTGCCGTCTTTGGTCCATGAGACACCACCGAACTTGACCCATTTCAGCTCGTCGTCGAGCACCTTGCCGGAGCGGATCTCCATCACCCGCCAGGTTGCCCAGTCGGAACCGGCCTCAGCCACGCGGTAGGCGAGGTATCTTCCATCGTCGCTGGGGGCCACTCCCGACAGGGCGATCGTGCCGTCTTTCGACCACTTGTTCGGGTCGATCAGCACACGGGGCGTGGCCTTCAGCGACTCCATCGAGTACAGCACCGACTGATTCTGTAGTCCGTCGTTCTTGAAATAGAAGTATCGCCCGCCTCGTTTGAAAGGCGCCGAATATCGGGCATAGTCCCACAGCTCGGTCAGTCGCCGCCGCATCCTCTCCCGCTCGGGTATGGACTCGAGATAGCCGAAAGTGACCTTGTTCTCAGCGGCCACCCAGTCGGCAACCTCCTTCGACTTCCGCACGTCGTCCTCCAGCCACCGGTAGGGGTCGGCCACCTTCGTGCCGTGATACACGTCCACCTGCTCGCCCCGCCGCGTCTGCGGGTACTCGATCCGGGCGTCCTCGGCCGCCGCGGCCGAGCCTACGGCGAGCACGACAAAGACAGGTACGCCCATACTCCTGATCCAACGCATGGAAAGCTCCTTCATTGAGTGGGGAAAATCGGATCCGGCGTCTTTCGGGCCGGCCGATGCCGCGAGCCGACTCTGCCAACCGCAGGCAGACAAAACGCCAGCAATTGTGCCGCGACTTCTCCGATCTGTCCATCCCGCCCCTTTTCAGCCGAGGTGTTCGGTCCGGTTGAAGTCGTGTACAATCGTTCGTCTCACGGCGCAAGGTGCTTTCCTGACAGTTTTTGGGTCGTGCAACGCTCAGGCCGCCGTACCGGCGGCCGCTAAACACCCTTGCGCTGCCCACAAACACGTTT
>CAZUAM010000150.1:0-12375 GCA_964618095.1 uncultured Planctomycetaceae bacterium
GCTCATGCGTGGGGCGTGATCTACTGCCAGTTCGGACACCGCGAGTGCTGGATGGCCGTGTTTTCGACGCCGAAGAACCCCGAAAGTCACGCGCGGGACATTCGACGAACCGTGGACCGGTGCCCCGGAGAGTGACGGGAGACCCAAAATGCCCGACTACCGATTCTCCGTAATCGTACCCGCGTCCACCATGACGCACGAGGAGATCCTCGATGCCACCGACGCGCTCGGCAGCGCCGGATGCACGGACGCATCGATCCGAGGGCACGCCACCGGCATGGAGCTGCTTTTCGAGCGGGCTGCCGATTCCCTCCAGGCCGCGATTTCCTCAGCAATCTCCGACGTCGAGCGGGCCGGGTACGAGGTCTCGAAGGTAGAGATGCAGCGCGAATCTTTACCGGCTTAGTCCGGCACCTCAGGCTGTGCCTGACGTGCTTTGGCATGTTGGGCTCTCCCGTGTCTGGCGGGGCCTGACGTATGCGATTCCTCTGAACAACTGAGCGTGCCGTAAGCAGAAAGGATCTTCCAATGGCACCCATTCATATCCAGAGAATCAAGAGTGCCCTGAAGAAGCTGTTCGATAGTCGCATTGACATGTCTGACTATCAGAACAAGCCGAAGGAGGAGAAGGAAAAGGCATTTCTCTCGCGGGCACTAGCTTCCTACGCATTGATGCTATTGTGCAGCGTTGACGAAGACGTAGCGGGCGCAGCCCTGACAGATGGTTTCGATGATGGCGGGATCGATCTAATCCACTTCGATAAGGAAGACAATGTTCTCTATATCGGCCAGTCAAAATGGATAGAGAGCGGTGACGGCTCCTTGTCTCAGGCCGATTGTCAAAAGCTGCTCAATGGCTGTCGAGAGGTGGTCAATCTGCGGCTGGAACACTTCAACGCCGCAGTTCACGAACGCGAGTCCGATCTGCAATCTGCTATCTACAGCACGGAAGTTAAAATCGTTGTGTAGGCAGCCTATTCTGGGACTCAGCCTCTCTCGTCGCATGTACGGAATGACATTAACCAGTTCCTCACCGACATGAACGACACGGCAGAAGTCTTCAGCTTTGAGAGTTTCGGTCAGGCCGACGTCTACCAAGGGATCGCTAGTCATGCTCAGCGACATTCTATAGACCTCCAGATTATGCTGCACGAATGGGGGTACGTGAAAGAACCACACCCCGCGTATTACGGTCAGGTCCAAGCAGCATGTATTGCCGAGTGGCGGAAGGAACACGGCCGAAGCCTCTTCGCGCGAAACATTCGGAGTTTCAGAGGCAGCACCGATGTCAATGAGTCCATTGCGGCAACGCTGAACGATGAGCCCGAGCATTTCTGGTACTTCAATAATGGCATTACGATCTTGTGCAGTCGAATCGCAAAACAGGTCGTCGGAGGGTCCGCTCGAGAGAGCGGGGTCTTTGAGTGCCAAGGTGTCAACGTGGTCAATGGTGCCCAAACCGTTGGCATGATCGGAGCCACAAGCCAATCACTGAGCAGCCCATTGGAGCATGCCAAAGTGTTTGTCCGGCTGATATCTCTCGAGAGTTGTCCGGGTGGCTTCGACAAAACAGTTACCCGCGCAACAAACACGCAGAACCGAATCGGGAGTCGTGACTTTGCGGCACTGGACCCCAATCAACAGAGACTTGCGAGCGAGTTTGTACTTGACGGTCGGCAGTATGTTTACAAGAGCGGAGATTCGGACCCAAGTGAGGCAAACGGCTGCAGTATTACGCACGCTACAATTGCGCTGGCCTGCGACCGTGAAATCTCCCTCGCAGTCCAGGCAAAGAGGGAGATTGGTCGCCTTTGGGACGACATTGAGAAGGAGCCGTATACGCTCCTGTTCAACGATCGTACGAACGCAAGGGATGTCTGGAAGGCAGTTGAGATCTTGACAGTTGTTGACCGACGGTTGAAGGTGTTGGCAACAGCACATCGCCCGAGAGCGGATTTGGTCGCAGTACATGGCAACCGACTAATCCTGCATCGCGTATTCCACGATCCTAGGGTGCGCCCTTACAGAGCATCAACTGCAAATATGGACGAAATCAAGGCCGCAGCTTCTTCAGCGACCGACTCAGTGTTCGGAAAAGTCAGTGACTTTCTCGAATTGCGTTATCGGAACGCCTATCTTGCAAGCTTCTTCAAGAATCTCAACCGGTGTAAGGAACTCAATGACCACTTGGGAAAAGGATCAAGAGAGGACCCCGTCGCACGTACGGAAACACAAGGAAGTGCTACGGCGCACAAGCAGATGGCGCTTTTTCCCGATCAGAACTGATGCGCGATTCCGACTCAGCATCCGTCGACGGCACCTCGCTCGGCCAAAACGATGCGGTGCCCGAGGGGCGTCTCTTATCGGGTCCCTTGGACGAAGGTGCCTTTTGGCGCCCTTGAGCGCCAGGGACTTGGCGCGCTTTCCCGCTGCCGATCAGCGCACCCCGATGATTCCCACCCCACCGGCCGGCACCTGCATGTTTGTCAGAAGCGCGATCGACGTCGCGGCTTTCAGCGACACGGGCATGGCGAGGGTCCTTCCTTCTCGGTGTTGAGATGATGTCTCAAGCGTCTCTTCTCCGCTCGGCGTGCTCAATCACCAATCGCTCTCGTAAACACGCCGACGCTGCCCCGCTACGATATCGAACGCTGACGGGCAATGGATCTACCCCGGACCTGTTCAGGGGAACGTGGCGAAGCGCCAGCTTGCCATCGGCCACCCGGTTGGCGGCGTCTCGGGCGCCGAGGGCCGCCTGCCTCGACCGGCGAGTGACACGGGTCTTGGGAGCACAGCCCTGTCATCCCGCCGAAGATCATGGCTTCCCGGCCGGCTCAATCACGACGAAGTTCGCACCGTTTCCGGCAACGGCCAGCGGCAGCCGCAACCTGCCGCCGGCTCCCGCCACGAGGCTGCGCTGCTTGGTCACACGCAAAGCCGACAACTTCTGGATCCGGGCCACCTCTTCCGGAGTGTAGCACACCTGGCGGGCCTGAATCTGCCGCACCGCCTCCTCCAGTGCCTCCCGAACCTCGTCGTACATCGTCTGCTGGTAGAGCTGGATCCCCGCGGCGAGGACCACTTCGGGCAGCTCGCCGAACGTGGTCGCCCTCTTCACGGCCGCGATCTGGACGGCACGATCGCCGCTGGCCAGGTCGGCGATCAGCTTGTCCACCTCGTCCGGGCGCGGAGGGCATAAACCCGGCCCGCCGGCCGGGCGATCGCGCAGCTCGAGTCCCAGGCGATAGTACGAGTTGTTCTCCTTGTCGAAACGATACTCGGTCAAGCGAACGTCCGCCCACGGCACGGCGCGCAGGTCCAGGGTGATCTCGAACGCGGCCTTCGAGCGGGACTGAATGTCGCGCGGGCTGTGTGAGTAGAGCAGGACCCGCACGGCGTCGTCTCCTTTCGCGGCAAAACCGGAGACCACCTGGCCGCCGACCTTCTGCTCCGGCAGAGCCCAGTACGTGTCACCCATTCCCGCCACCAGCCCCAGGAAGTTCAGAATCGGCATCGCCACCGTCCGCTCGCGATCCTTCTTGCCGTCGCCGTCTTCGTCCACGGCGATCACCCGGGTGGCATTGTTGTGGCCGCCGAAGTTGCTGTTCGGCCACGGCCAGAACGTGAGGATCGTCTCGCCGAAGGCGTACCGATGGTCCCGGACCGCTTGGGACAATAACCGGCGCGTGACGTCGGCGCACCAGGTGGGAAAATAGCCGTTGCCCAAATAGCTGTCGGCCGCGGCCACGTCGGGCGGCGGCGACCACCCGGGACACGATTCAAACGAGTTCACCCAAAGCTGGGCGTAATACTCCGCGTCGATCTCCAGGGCAAGCTGCTTGGCGCGGATCAGCTTGGCGGCCGTCATCTCCGAGGCATTGTAGCTGTGAACCGAGATGAAATCGCAGGGGCTCCCCTTGCCGCCGGTGCCCCGGCAGAGCTTCTCGACCCGCCGCGATCGCTTGCCGTCGAGGCGCTTATCGCCAAACGCCGCATTGGCCGGCAGCGCACCCTTGCAGGTGGCCTTGGGGGAACAATGGCTCAGAAAGATCTCCAGGACGGGCCGCTCGATATGGGTGCCGAAAATCGCCCCGATCTCCAATCCGCCCACCACGACACGCTCCGAATCGTAACCCCCGTCCTCAAACGCGCGGAGTATCCCATCCACCGTGTAGTCGTAGAACTTCTGCAGTTCGCTGAAGTCGCCGCCCCGCCAAAACACGACGGCCAGGTCCGGCTCGTTGAACACGCTCCAGACGAAATCGAGACACGCGTCCCCGTAACGCTCAATCAGATGGGCCGTGCACGCGCGCACGACTTGGTGGTGCTCGGCGTAGTCTTTCGGAAACGTCCAGTTGCGGCCGTCCACGGAAAGATCTCCCGGCGCGTCGGTGAAGTTGACCACCAGACGACGCCCGAAGCGCCGCTGGGCAATGTCCCACTCCCGGTCCAGCCGCCCCCAATAATAGTGGGGCGTGCCCGCCGGCCCGAACTTCCGCAGGTAGCATCCCCCCGGCGGAAACAGCCCGGGCGCGTCGGGATTCTCCTTTTGGGGCAAGGGTCCGGCGTATTCTGTTTTCCACCCACCCGTGGGTTCCTCAAACGGCGTCACCAGAAGACTCTTCTGCTTGGGAGAATCGGCGACGATCGCCAGGACCTTCGCCTTGGCGTGGCCGACCCCGTCGGCTATCAACACCTCGTCGCCCGGCCGGTAGTCGCCCGCCAGAGGACGATCGGAAGCGATCCCGTATTGCTCGTGCCCGAAGAAATCCTCCACCTTAAGCAGCATCCCCTTGTCGCGCTTCTGGATGGCGACGATGCGGCGCGTTTCCCGTTCGCGGACCACGTTGGGCAGGCCGCCGGCGAGGAACCCCGGTTGGTGCTCCATCCCCGTCATCCAGAAGTCGCGTTGCAGACTCCACGCTTTCGGGTACTGCTTTCTAATGCGGTCCATCAACCGGTATCCCGGAACCCGGTTCGAGGCGCTGGTGCAGAAGCTCGGCTTGCAGAACCCGGTGAAAAAGCCGCCCTGCCAACGAACCGGCGGGGTGGACAGCTCGAGTTGAAATCGCAGCGCGTGCGTGGCGGCCGCGTGTCCCGTGGTAAACTGCCACGATCCCCTCTCGCCACTTAAGACGGCACCGCTGCGCGAGCGGGCATCGACCGACACGACGTACTGCGTGGACGGCTTCAGGTCGGCACCGCCGTCAATGTAAACCGCCACCACCGGCCGTTGTTTCCAGCTCGCAAACACCTTGCCCGAGTATCCCTCCGCAAACCGTTTTCGCGGCCCCAGCATCTCCACCGCCGGCCCGCCGCGCGGGCCAATCCGCACGGCCACCGAGTCGGGCAACACGAAGTCGGTCGTCTCCTTGCCCTTCACTCCAATCTCGAAAAACAGACTGGTCCCCACCGGCACGTTGGTCTCGCCGGGAGCGGGCCGAGGATACCCATAGGGGTCCGGCTTCGCTCGGAGCAACTCGATTTCTTCAGCCCCCGCCACCGAAACCAGGCACACCATCATCGCCGGCCACGCCGCCAAACGCAGCCGGCACCACGTCGTCGCGGAGCGAGGCCGCCTCGACAATACACGGAAGTGGCAATTCATCGAGCGGCTCCTTCGACTGCTTGAGGTAATGGCGCGGCTATCGGCTCGTCCGGCACTGTGCTGCGGATCTCAGACGGCTCGTACTTGAGAACATCTCCCATTATTCCAGCGCTGGCCCGCAACGGCAACCGCGCAGTTCGGCCGGTTCGGGGCCGGTCGCTGCCTGCGCCGTTTAGTACTCAGCTCTCACGGTGTGGCGCGCCGCCATCGGATTGTCGATCCGTACGACTTCGTTCCGCGCGTCGAAACCGCTCCAAACGCGTCCGTTGACCTGGACTGAGCGCATCCGACGGGCCTGCGGATGGCGAAAACGAACGACCAGCGCGGGTGGCCCAGATGTTTTTCCGCAGAAGGCTTTGCAGTCGTGCAGAACTGGTTTGGAAAAACGTCTGGGTGGCGAAGCCACAGGAGGGCCCCGCCGTTGTGAATCGTACTCTTGTGGCTTCGTCACCACGACAGTGTTCCGAACAAGTGGAGGATCGTGGCAACGCTTTTTTCCGGAAAACTGTCCGGGCCACCCGTCCGCTTGACGCGATCCGCTGGCCGGGGCTATGCTGAAGGGGAAAGAGGCGATTCGATGCAGTACAAGATCCCGCTGGTCTTCACGCCGCAACCCGAAGGGGGCTACACGGTTACCTCGCCGCCGTTGCCGGAGCTGGTGACTGAGGGTGACTCGTTCGACGAGGCGATGGCCAACGTCAAGGGTGCCTTGGCGGCCCTGATTGAGACATATCGGGATCTGGGCCGATCGCTTCCGCAGAATGCCCAGATCCAGGACGCAAACGGACCGGTGTGGCTCGAAACCGTGGTGAAGGCCCCATGACGTATCGAGACGTGGCACAACTTTCAAAGCGCGTGACCGCCGGAAAGGATGTCTAACCCCAAAATGATCGATATCCTCTTGCGAATGGCGATTGCTGGTACACTCTGTGCATGGTTGGGACACGCCTCAGTCGCGGCCGACGGACCGGCGCGCCAGCCTGGGATGAAGAGCGGCCGGGCGGTGTATCCAGAACCGCCTTTGCCGAAGCTGCCGGAGGCCGGCGGCACCTACGTGGACCCGACGTTCGGAACCACGATCATGCGTCTGACCGATGCGGCCGACGGCAAGAACTGCCACAACGCCTATTCGTACTATCCGAGCTTCAACAAGAACAACACGCGGCTGTTCGTCTGCTGCGACGGCAAACCCGTGCTGTTCCGCTTCGATCCGGACGGCTTCAAGCTGTTGGACAAGGAGCCGCTTTTCGCCGTCAAGCCGCCCAGCGGTTACCAGCCCCGCTGGGAAGATGCCATCTGGAGCGATCGGGACGCCGACGTGTTGTTCTGCCACGAGGGCCTGAGGCTCTGGAGCTATCACGTCGGGACCAAGACCTACCGGCTGGTGAAGGATTTCGCCGGGATCTTGCCGCCCGGACACCTGGCCCAGATGAGCAAGAGCCTGGACGACGACGTGTTTGCCTCCTCTCGCCAGGATCCCCGCTGGCAGGTCGTCGGCTTTCTGGCCTGGAAGCGGGCCGAGGACCGGATCGTGCTTGAGGACGACCTGCCGCCGGAGGGCCTCGACGAGGTCCAGATCGACAAGACGGGCCGCTACCTGGTGATCAAGTCGGCCAGGCAGGGCCAGGGCGTCGTCCAGGTCCGCGTCGCCGACCTGACAACGGGGAAGATCGAGAAGCTGATCGACAACGAACCCGATTTCGCCCCCGGCCATTCCGACAACGGCCGGGGCACGGTCCTCGGTGCCGACAACTGGAGAAACCGCCTGACCTTCCGCCGACTGTCCCGCCCGCACCAGCTCCGCACGGTCCTCGAGATGCACAACGACTGGAGCCAGGACTACCACGTTTCGCTGCTGGCGGACAACGAGGATTGGGCCCTGGTGAGTTTCTACACGGGCAACAAGCTGCCGTCCTCGGGCATATTCCGCAACGAGATCATCCAGGTGGCCACCGACGGCAGCCGGCGAGTGCGGAGGCTGGCCCACCATCGCACGGTCTGTCGCGAGTATTGGGACAGCCCGCGGGCCAACATCAGCCGCGATGGCCGACTGGTCGTCTACACCAGCAACTTCGGCGGCCGTGCTCGCCGCGACGTCTTCGTTTTGCGCGTTCCAGCGGTGGGTTCTCGGGATCGATGACGAGCTGGTTACACAAGCGGGGCGTTGCCGCTGGTTCTAAGGAGACCTTCAGATGCTACGGCCGACACGTATCAACACCGCCAGATCGACGTTGCCGTGTATCGCCTGTATTGGGCTGGTAACCGTCGCGTTTTGCACCCGTGCTCCCACGGCAATCGCCGCCACGCCCGGTGTGTTTAACGTCCGAGATCACGGCGCCACCGGCGACGGAAAGACGCTGGATACCGCGGCCATCAACCGCGCGATCGAGGCCTGCTCCGCGGCAGGCGCCGGCCAGGTGCGGTTTCCGCCGGGAAGGTATCTTTCGGGGACGGTCCACCTGAAGAGCAACGTAACACTGAAGTTGGAGGCCGGATCACGGCTGGTCGGCACGAGTGACGTGGACCAGTATCAGCACTTCACGCCGCCGGAGGGTACGTTTGAAGCACGCCTGGGCCGCTGGCACAGCGCGCTCGTCCTCGGCGAAGGCGTCCAGAACGTCACCCTCACCGGCCACGGCGTGATCGACGGCAACAAGGTCTTCAACCCCAAAGGCGAAGAAAGGATGCGCGGCCCGCACACGATCCTGATCGGCAAGTGCAAGAACGTCACTATACGCGACCTGACCGTCGTCGACTCGGCCAACTATGCCATCATGATCGAGTGGTCCGATGAGGTGCACGTGCGAGACGTTCGGGTCACCGGCGGCTGGGACGGCGTTCATTTTCGCGGGTCGAAGGATCAGCCGTGCCACAACATCAGCGTCACCGGCTGCCAACTCTTCACCGGAGACGACTCGATTGCCGGCCGTTACGTGGAGAATCTGCTGGTGGAGGATTGCGTCATCAATTCCTCGTGCAACGGCATGCGGATCATCGGCCCCATGACCAACCTGATCGTGCACGACTGTTTGTTCTACGGGCCGGGCGTCCATCCCCATCGCACGTCAAAGCGTCACAACATGCTCTCCGGTATCATTCTTCAGCCCGGTGGCTGGGACCCCTCGGAAGGCCCGCTGGGCGACGTCTTGATCTCCGACGTGACGATGAAGAACGTCGCCTCGCCGGTCACGATCTGGCTGAAGCGACCCGGCAACACGATCGACGGCGTCACGGTCAGCCGCTTAAGCGCGACCGGCGTGTACCGCGCGGCCGCGTCGGTCGAGTCCTGGACGGAGACGCCGGTCGGCCGCGTTGTCTTTCGCGACGTGGACGTCGAGTTCACGGGTGGCGCCAAGCTGAAACAGGCCAAGATGCCCGCTGGGCAACCCGGCGTCGACGCCAGACCGCTCCCCGCCTGGGGAGTCTACGCCCGCAACGTCGCCGCCCTGCAACTGGAGGACGTCCGGCTGGGCTGTGCCAAGGACGACCTGCGGCACGCGATCATTTGCGACGGCGTCAAACGCTTAACGCTCGACGACCTACACTTCCCTCGCGCCGCCGGTGCCGCCGATCCGCTGGTCCTCGAGGGCGTCGGCCATCTCGACGCTCGCGGCCCGTGTAGAGGTAGACGTTATGGTAGCTGGAACTGGAGCGGGTGCTCGTCCAGTCGCCGGTGTAGAAGGTCACCTTCCCGTACGGGTCGTAGAGGTAACGCTCCAGCGCGTCGCCGGAGGTGTCCACCAGGCAGGTGACGTTGAAGTTGGCGTCGCCCAGGTAGTACAGCCGCTGGTCGTCGCAGTAGTTGTCCGAGTCGGTGTTCCAGTCTCGCAGCACCAGCGAGTCGATGTAGCGGGCCGACCAGACGTATTGGTAGTAGGGCGGCGCCGTCTCGGGCTGGCCGCTCGAACCGTGGACTCGGGTCTCCACCACCTGCCAGGATGCGTTGTAATACCGGTGGTCGCAATTCGACACGGCGCCGGAAATATATCGCACCGTCACGGTCCGACGATTCAGCCCGTCATACTCGTACCTGAACGTGACCACGGGGTGGACCGGCACCTCGACCAGCCGGTTCCAGGCGTCGTATTTGCAGGTCAGCCCGTCGGCCGGGCTGGACGCCTTGGGGACGCCGGTCATGTTCCCCGCGGCGTCGTAGCTCGGGTCGTACCAGTTGGTGCCCGTGCCGGCGGTGATGCTCGCCCCGGGCGTATTCGAGTGATCCTCGTCCACGTCGATCTCGTTGACGTGGTTGTGGTCGCGGTCCTGATCCAAAACGGTCGTCCCGGAGGTCTTCTGCACGTACCCGGTCCAGTTCCCGGTCGGATCGAGCGTAACACGGGCTGCCACCATGGTCCCAGTCCTGATTTCCCCGCAAGGCTCTCGGCACGCCGGAATCGTACGAGAAGAGCCCACCGCCGACAAGCTCTAATGACTAACGTCGGTCCGGCCCCCATCACTCTCAGTTCGTGAACACTGCGGCCCCCACATACTTCTTGTCTTCTGACAGGTCGACGACGAAGTACGCACAGTCAAACGCGCCCAGTTCTCGGTAATCCAGCGTATAGTAAAGGTGCCATTTCACCCCAGGTATAGGTCGGTCAAACTCAGTGGCGTCAAGCTCTTTATCCGGGTCCCCCAGCAATCCAATAATGCTTTCCCTCGGCATCCCCACTGTGAGGTGATTTTCCTTCAGATCATCGAGCATTTTGTGCCGTACACCCACCCTCTGTTGCCACAGGGTGGATTGGAAGGGGAGCGACTCTTTCGGGCGGCTGCAGCCATACGCTGCAACGCCGAGGCTCAGCACCATTAGGACCCGCAAAAGGCCGCCGTGGCCACAGAGCTTCAGATGCATTGTCTGGTTCCTTTGTGAATTCAAATCCGGAGATTTCCGTCAAAGTTCGTGGCTGAACTAGCGTATTTCCTTCTGCACGAAGGTATGGTCGGCCCCGACGAAATAGTTGTGCGCCTTCCACGCTCAATTCAAATACGCGCAGAGATTCTACGAGTCGCTTGTCATGATCTCCTTTACTCAGTTCATTGTCCACTCACACAGGCAGTACTGCAATATGCCGCTCAGTAAAACGCCGGAATGGGTGGGATGTCGAACGGACGCGGGGGAATCCCTGGGAAGGGAATCCATGGCCACAGACCGTGACCATCCGAGGACGAAGGAGCCCTTGGAGGAGGAGGGTCTGGGCGAGTAAGAACACCGGTCCGCGGGGTTGCCGATCTAGTCCCTACGCCTTCCCCCGCGTACCCCTCCGCATAAACTCCAAAGCCCGGAAAGTCGTTCGGCAGTTCATTGGGAGCACCATTGGCGAAGCCGTGCGGCGCAAACCAGTAGAGCCGATACGCCCTCGCCTCTTGCTCGCATTTGTCAGCGCATGTGCTTACGCTTTGTCCATTTACTCCAAGTCTCGTCCCAACAGAGTTGTTGTACAGATCCATTGCCTTCAGGTGGGGGGGATTCCTGGGACCGCTCTCGTGGGCTTTGCCCAGGCTTGCCGCCTGCCCTTGAGTACACGCCCACAAGGACGTAACGTAGCACATCCAAGTGCAATGCTTGACAGCATTCAGGACGCTATCATCAGGAATAACAACAGTCCCATACCGCTTGTTCAACTCAGCGTCCACCGTTGCGGGCGAATTGCGTGCAGAACAGCAGCAAGCCTTGTTCGACCAACACCAGAGTTTCTCCCGCCAGTTCGTGAGGCCGAACGGATCGCGAACTGCCGGCGGCGCATTCTTGACATACCGATACAAATTCACGTCCCCCGCCTGATACCCAATCGGATCCCGGCTGAGGAACCGGCCCAGCTCGGCGTGGTAGTAGCGGTGGCGGTACTGGTAGAGGCGGGTTTCTCCGTCGTACTCGCGGCCGGTGTAGAGGTAGACGTTGCTGTAGTTGCTACTGCTCCGGGTCTCGGACCAGTCGCCGGTGTAGATCGTTACCTTGCCGTACGGGTCGTAGAGGTAACGCTCCAGCGCGTCGCCGGCAGTGTCGACCAGGCAGGTGACGTTGAAGTTGGCGTCGGTCAGGTAATAGATCCGCTGGTCGTCGCAGAGCCCGTCCTGGTCGGTGTTCTTGTCGCGCAGCACCGGCGAGTCGATGTAACGGGCCGACCAGACGTACTGGTACTTCGGCTGGAGGTCCTCGGGCTCGTCGTTCTCGGTGGTCGTCTCCCGGGTCTCCAGCACCTGCCAGTCGGCGTTGTAGAAGTAGTGCTCGTACTTGTCGATCCCGTTGGGATCGCCGGGACTCTGGCTGTCCAGATGCTTCTTGATCCTGCGATTGAGCCCGTCATATTCGTACTTGCCCACCACCGTGCCGCCGTCCTTGACCTCCACCAGCCGGCTCCAGGCGTCGTACTTCAACGTCAGCCCGTTGGCCAGGCTGGACGGTTTTGGTGCCGTGGTCATGTTGCCGGCCCGGTCGTGAGCGGGCGTAACCCAGGCGGTGCCCACCGTCTCGGTGATATCGGTGGTCTCATTCACGACGTTGTGAGTCCGCGACTGGTTGAGCCCCGTCGTCCCGGAGGTCTTCTGCACGTACCCGGCCCAGTTGCCGGTCGGATCGAGCGTAAGACGGGCTGGCACCATCGTGCGGGCCCTCATTTCGCACCGCGGAGGACGGAGAGCATCGACGCAGAATCGACTCCATCCATTTGCGCAGAAGGACGGCCATTTGTCAACCGCAGCTCGATGTGGAGGGGCCCGCGGGTCACTTAGAGTTTCCTCGTCGCCCACGCAGGTTGAGCCAGGCA
>CAZUAM010000151.1:0-12375 GCA_964618095.1 uncultured Planctomycetaceae bacterium
TGGAGGTTTCGATTTCCGAGATTCGACGTCGCGTCATGATGCCCTCCTTCCGGCAGCGGCGACATCCTCATGGCTGGCGCAAAACACCCCGGCGGTTGACTGCCGAGAGCTGCGGCTATCTGCCTCCAGGAGCCGGTTGCCGATCATCGTTGGCGTCTACCCCATATTCGCCCGAACAGACCACCTCGTTGTGTTGCTGGTGACGGGGCCGGCGGCTCAACAGCCGGTTCGATCACCTTCAACGACTCCACGGTGCTCTTCTCAAGTTCCACAGCCGGCTCGCTCGCCACGGCTTGGGCCCCGGCCTCCGGCTGGGAAACTTTGGATCCATCCAGCTTGTCGGCTAGCTTGCCAATCTGCTCGGCCAGGCCCAGCATCGTGTTCCCCAGGCTGCCGTCGGAGTACACTTCCCACATCCGGTGCTGCTCCCGCGAGATCTCGCTGTACAGTCTTGTGTTTTCTGCCAGGGTTTGCTGGAGTTCCGAGACGGCGCTGAGAAACTCTTGCGACTTAGTCTGGGATAGCTCGCCGGACTGTTGCCAACTGGCCATGGTGCGGTCGGCCTTTTCGAACACGTCTCCCAAGAGGCGGCCGAGGTTTTGATAGTCTTCGAGGCGGCCAGCCTCGGCCTGGGAAACTTGGCCCTGGACGCGGCTGACGGCCGACTCGAAATCGGCGCCCACCAGTCGTCCCAGCTCGGCCACCTGTGCCTGCCACTGGGCCAGCCAGCGTTGGTGTTCTCGAAAGGCTGAGTCGAGGGCGTCCCGAACGACCTCCGGCAACTCCTCTGTGGAGATCGGGCCGCGCTGGTCAGACATTCTGCGCAACAATGATTCGTTGGCGAACGCTTCCATCCTGTCGAGCATGCCGTACTCGATTCTTCGGAGCGATTCAGTGGGAAACAACAGCAGGATGGCCATCACCAGCGCGATCAGCGTGGTATCGAAAGCGGTGGCGAGCCCTGTGGTCACGTCACCCAGCCCTCTCATAAGCGCCTCGCCGGCAGTTTGTTGTTCACCATCGGCAGGTTGTTCAGAAGCCCCGAGGCGGCTGACGTTGTCGGGTTGGGGAGCTGATGCGCTGGCATCCGGCCTTTTGATGGCGGTGTCCAAGCCGGAGACGGCGGCGCTAATACCCATCACCGTCCCGATGAACCCCATGATGGGGACGGCCCAGATGAACGCCCGAAGTAGCGTGTAGCCCGAATCTACTCCGGAAGCGTCGATCTCGGCTTGCGTGTTCAGGTATTCTTGCACCTCTGGGACGCTCTTCCGCGATTTGAAGTGTTCCAGGGCGCCTTGGAGCCGGCGCCCCAGTATGCTCCAGCGTTGGGCGACAGGGAGGCCGTTCAGATGTCCCAGGAATTGATCCACGTTGTCAGTGGTGATTTCGACGCCGATCTCCAGGGGTATCAATTCCAGCTCCAGCTCGGCGTAACTCATCTGCTTCCTTACAGCCAGATACTTCATCACCAGCATGGCCAATCCCCAACAGGTGACCAAGGTGATGAAGTAGGGCATGGGCCCCCGGTTGAGGAACAGTTCCCCAACAGGGGTGGTTTTCAGAGGCCAAAAAATGACCAAGTACAATACGCCCGTCACTGCGGCACCGACTAAACCCGACTTCCATCCCGCAACGCTGGTGGAGGCTAGCCGGATATCGGGGGGTTGCGCGGGGCCGGTTGTGACCGTGGGGCGGATCATTGCCAACGACTCATCCCCCACCGCCCTGATTTCGACGAGTTTCTTGCAGGCGGGACAGCGCCCCTTGCGGCCGATGTACTCCGACGAAGCCCGCATCCGGTTATTACAATGCGGACAGGCAACTGTGATTGCAGCACCCATGAATACCACTCCTATTGCAGACCCATCTGCCCGGCGGCATCAGTGTGGGGACTCTCGCCTAACACCTGTACCAGAACATACGCTGGCGACTTACGATGATTACGATTCGCAACGAGTTTTCTTTGATATCGGCCCTCAACGAGCCCTGGTCGTATCCTCGCCCGAGTGCTCCAGAACACAACGGAAGCCTAGCCGACGGTCAGCTCCACCCCTTTGGACCAAGGTTGACATTGGACCGACGCCTTCGCCCTGCCCCCGCTGCCCGAAACTAGCCCCTTTGGCGACATCAACCGCCTGTCCCTCGAGCGTCACTTGTTCCCGCAGGTACTCGCAGACGTTCCCTACCATATTGAAGACGCCGAATAGACTCTTGTCTCCCGGCGTGGCTGTGACGCGGGAGGTCGATGCTGGAAACCCGGGGTTCTCAAGCACATTTGCGCGAGACGGGTCGAACTGGTCCCCCCACGGAAAGAGCCAGTCGGTGTCTCCCCGGAAGGCCCGCATCCATTGCTCACGTGTAGGTAGTTTCTTTCCGGCCCACTTAGCATAGGCCTCCGCATCGCGATGGCGGATATTCCGGACCGGGTGGTCTTCTCTGCCGGGCGGTGGTTCCCTTCCTTCCCAACCTTCGGGGTCCTCGTAGTCGGTGGCCTCCAGAAACCGCCCGTACTCGGCATTGGTCACTTCATGCTTGTCGATCCAGAATCCCGGCACAAAAGCCCGCCTTTGCGGTTCCATACTGGCCAATTCGCGAGCCTGCAATAGGGATAGCTGTTTTGACAAGTCGCTTCTCCTAAGCGCGGGAATCGATTCAAAATGACTTGTCAATTTCACGTCGCTGATTCCGAGCTGGGCATACCCCTTCTCTATAAAGACCATATTTGACATGTCCGGAAGGCCCCCGGAACTGGCCCCCTGAGTGGAAACACTTGGCTGTTTTCGAGAAGAGCTTGTGGTGGACGTTCTGTCGGGCTTTCTCGATGCGCTGCCAGCCCAAAAATGCAGCAGCAGGGCCACCATCAGTAGAAAAGCGGCCAGCCCTGCCACGCCACCAATCATCGGCAGTCTTCTCCGTAGCGATTCCCACGTCGTTTCCAGCGGTAGCAACTCGACCGGCAGTTCCAGAACCGGTTGGGTCTCGATGGCGGACCCCGAGATTTCTGCGGTTTTCCAGGTCGAGGTACTCTTCAACTGCAAGGCTCGGAGCGTTGTCTTGAGCTGTCGGACCATTGCAGAGGCCGTGGCAAACCGATCCTCAGGGCGTGGGGCCATCGCCTTGGCCACCAAGTCAGATACCTCTGGGGGAACGTCCCTATTGAAATGATGCACCGGTCTGAGACGCTGCCCGCTGGCGATTTGCGTCAGTATCTCTTGCAGCGTGCCCTTGAACGGAGGTTCGCCGCTCAATAGGCAGTATAAAGTGCTTCCCAGGCAGTAGATGTCGCTGCGCCGGTCCAAAGGCTTTCCCCGGCACTGTTCGGGGGACATGAAGGAAGGGGTCCCCACCAATTGCCCCGTCTGTGTCAGACTAGAATCCAATTCCTCACGCACCAGACCAAAGTCCATTAGGAGAACGCGCGAATCCTGCGAAAGCATAATGTTGGAGGGTTTAATGTCTCGGTGAACCAGCCCCTGCGAATGGACGGCATGGAGGCCTCTGCCCGCGAGTTCGATCAGCCTAAGAGCGGATCGGACGGGCAACGGACCACCTTGCGCCAGAAGTAGCTCCGTGAGGTTCCTTCCCCGCACATATTGCATCACAATGTAATACAGGCCGTCCTGCTCGCCCACATCGTGGATGACCACGACGTTGGGATGCTCGATTCGCGAGCAAACGCGAGCTTCCTTGAAGAAGCGATCCACTCGCTCCTTGCTTGCCAACGCAGGTGGAAGGATCTTCAAGGCAACCGGCTTCTGCAGTGGAAGGTGTTCGGCAAGATAGACCTCCCCCATCCCACCTTGTCCCAATAGCCGGACAATGCGGCAGCCGCCGACCAACCGGCCGGAGCTAAGCGAATGAATTTGCCGGTGCGTGCCCATCATCGCGCCCCCGCGGCACCTTCTCGGAAACGAGACTCCCAACAGTTGCACTGCGCGAGGGGATCCCACCTCTAGGGTGGCCCCCTCATCGGAAGGGTAATCGAGAGTATAGCGTTTTTCATGCACCGCCGCAAGGATCAGGGGCCTGGAGTTCACCCAGTGTTGTGGCCGCAAATCGCGAAATGGACAGAAGATCCGCAAAACAGCGGGCTACGGGCGATGACGCCGGCCGTTATACGGACGGTCCAAACCGGGACTGCTAGCACGTCATTGCTAGCAGAAACCGATCATTCGGTCCTGGGCTGAATTTGCGGTTTCCGGGCATATGGCCCGCCCAAGAACACTGGGTGAACTCCAGTTAGGGACTACTTGACTACCTCGAGTCGGGACAGCGCGGGCGTGCTTGGGCCCAAACTCCAGGAGAAGAGCCGGGAAGCCGTACCTCCGCAGAAGGCGTCAGCTTCTGAACGCCACGCTGCTTACTTGGCCTGGTGCTTCACGGGCACCGACCACTTGCCCGCCGCGCCAATTGCCCGTTTCGTACCCCCAGAAGGCGGCATAGATTCGCCTTAAGCCTACAGATGTGGACGGCGAGGGCCCCCGGCGTTAGATTTAGTTCATGCCGGGTCTGAGCATCGTTTTTGCCCGCCAAGCGAGCGGAGCACACTTGCAGCTCCTTCCCACTTAGCCCCATTACCGCCTCCCGAACCGCAAGCTCGTGGAGCACTCCCCAGCGCCGCCCCGTTCCTTGGACGGTGGCCCTCTGGTCTCCGACCTTCTCGCGGCGCCAAACTCGTATTGCGTCGATGACTACCCAACGCAGAGCTCGATAAAGATAGGCTCTCTCACCGCTTTCTGAATTGCGGTCTGCGGACCAATGCCCGCTGCAGCGAAGGTATGCTGAATGTACGAAGTCCTCGGGCTCACCCAGATGGGGGGGAACTCGTTTTCGGCACCAGCACACTAGTTCCTGGTAGTGCCGACGGAAAACCGTGTTCAGGGTTTCGGATGGTCTTTGCATCGAGTTGTCCCTATCCTAGCATTCTGCCATAATGTCGGGAGGCTTGGTCCCCGCCGAGGGGGGCGCGGCCGCAGTAGTACCTTTATGCCGTCCGAAACCCGGGAGTTGAAAGTAAGTGGCCAAGAAAACCGCAAGGTCAGTCCGGTCTGGTCGAGCGGCCGAGACCGGCGGCGCTTTTCCGGAAACTCAAACCGAAGTCCTGGCTCAAGCGGCAGAGGGTAACTGGGATCTGTTTCTGGAGAGATACCTGCAGCCATGTTGGCGAGAGGTGGTGATTACCTGTCGTAGCCGCCAAATCCCTCTGTCAGACGCCGAGGATCTCTATCAGGAGTTGATGCTCCGGCTGCTTCGGGATGCCAAATTCAACCGTGAAACACAAACGTTGCTGGCCCAGCAGGATCAGGACCCAGGATTCCGCGGCAACCTGCCGGGCCGGTATCTCAAGTATCGGGAGTTGCCGGTCCGGTCCGCCCGCTTCAGAACCTACCTGAAAAGCGTTATTCTGAACCTGGTGCGGGAGGCAACGCGGAAGAGACAGCGACACCAAAAACTGCTCGACGATCAGGCGTGGAGGGCTCTGGAACCATGGGTGGAAGATTCGGTGACACGGTCGCTAGACCGTCGATGGCTCGCTGATTGTATAATGGAAGCCGCCTGGCGGCTTCGGGTGGCATCTGACAAAGCTAATACTCCCGGCCGACGTCGCCTCTTCGAAATCCTCTACTTGTCCACCGTCCAAGGCCAATCCTGCAGCGAGATCGGTCGGAAGTATGGCGTCAGCCGGACGACCATCTCTGGACTGCTCAGTGAGGCTCGGGGCCGATTTGCGGTCCTGCTGGGGGGCATTACGGGAATCATGCAGATGGGTGAACTCAAAGAGCTTCTGGGTGATAGTAGGGAGGAGTTAAAGAAAAGCGTGGCTCGGGTTCACACGGATTGCTACACATGAGTCAGGCTTTCTCGAAGAACCACCCCAGACGCGTCGGGTGGCCGGGATCGAGCATAGCCAGCGTCCGGCAATCTCGACGACCCGCACGCTCGCTTGGTTCGTTCCTGCTCTTCCTGGAGAGAGCACGCGGCTGGGAGGTCCTCGGCCGCGACCGGATTGAGGCGCAGCAATCGACGGCCGGCAGCGTATATGCATTAAGGCTAAGAAGACAGCGCTCTGACAACGTTCACGTGGAAAACTGAATAGCTCGTGCGTGCCGGGCGGAGTAACCCTAAGTAGCCATATCTGGTATCACAGAATGAACGAACGCGCCTGCGAGGCTGTTGGAATCGATCTGGGAACCACCTACTCTTCCCTAGCCTATATGGATTCCCAGATGGTGCCCCGTGTGGTCTCCGACAGTTCCGGACAGACCGTGATGCCCAGCGTGGTCTTCTTCGACGAGGAAGAGATCATTGTGGGGGACATGGCACTTCAACAGGCCAAACTTCGCGCCGACCGTGTGGCCCAGTTCATCAAAGTACATATAGGCGATGGGTGGCGAAAGGAATTCATGGGCCGAGTCCACTCGCCGGAAAGCATCAGCGCGATGGTCGTGGGCCAGCTAGTCAAAGAGGCCGAACCGCAAATTGGGCCAATCTCGAGCGCCGTGATCACGGTGCCGGCGTACTTCACCGAGAAACGCCGCCGTGCCACGCAGCAGGCAGGCGAGGTCGCCGGTTTGAACGTCATCGGCACGTTCAATGAACCTATGGCGGCGACCTTAGCCTATGGCTTGCATCGAACCGAACGTGAGCAGATGGTCGTCGTGTACGATCTGGGTGGAGGAACTTTCGACGTAACAGTCGTACGGATCTCGCCCAATGAGCTTGAGGAGCTGGCGACCAATGGCAACCGCCAGCTTGGGGGCCGAGATTGGGATCAGGCACTAATCGACTTCGTAGTTCAGGACTTCCGCAAGGCCCATGGAGTAGACCTGTCCACCGTGCCGCAGGCAATGCAAGATCTGCTGCTAGAATGCGAGCGCGCGAAACGGCGCCTCACCCGAATGAACAGCACTTCGATTCGCGTTTACACCGAGGGCCACGATCACCAAATGGAAATCACTCGACGGACTTTCGAGGAGTTGACCGCTCACCTCTTGCAGGCCACGAAGCTGACGACCGAAATGGCTGTCGGAGATGCAGGCTTGAAGTGGGACCAGATATCTCGGGTAGTCCTGGTCGGGGGCTCGACCCACATGCCGGCTGTACGACAGATGCTCAAGGTCCTCAGCCGCAAACCGCCGGATACCGGTGTCAATCCCGTGCTGGCGGTCGCGTTGGGAGCGGCGAGCTACGCCCTTATGCTGGAAATGGGGTATGGGCTCAAGGCCATCCAGCACAAGCCTACCATCGAACCGCAAAAGGAAAAAGAGGAGGCCGGGCGGCCCGCCCTACCGCCTCCCATCCCTCAGGCTGCCGCAACGTTGTTGCCCACCGTCCGTTTCGTGACCGCTCACGGTGTGGGTCTGAAACTCCACCGTGCTGACCGCTGGACCAACAAGGTGCTTATTCCTAAGAACACTCAGGTGCCGGTCAGCACTACCAAGCGGTTTCTGACCGTGTCGACAGGATCTGGCAGCTCCCGAGTCAAGATCGAGATAACCCAAGGTGACACCAGCGACTTGGCCTTGGCCGAACACCTGGGCACTGGCAGGATCACGGGCATACCTTCTACCGAGCCGGCGGGAAAGCCAGTGGATGTCACCATGGAATTCGATCCTCAGGGACGCTTGCACGTTTACGCAAAGTATGTGCCGACGGATCAGGACATGGAAATGTCACTGGATATTCCCGGTGGGCTTCGCGAGGAGGAGGTCGAAGAGCACCGGCGCTTTCTGCAAGAGACCGGCTTCCTTGAGCCCATTGGCGCAGACGAAGTGATCCAGGCGTTGGAAAATCAGGACGAAGATGAGGACGACGACGAAGATAAGGACGACGATATTCCGTTGCTGGAGCCGATCGACTGAGGGTTTCTCGCTCTAATAGCTTTTCGCCAAGCCGAGAAAACCGGTTCTGAGGAACTTTCGCCGTCGATTAACGATTGAAACCTGTCGAGGGTTCGGTTCCAAGAGAGCGAACAAGGCCGACCACGCTGTCAGGGGTGAGCACACGCGACACATGCCGGCCCGCCACGACGGAGAGAGAAACTTGCTCAGCGAACACTCGCACAGCTCATGGCTACGCGCGCAAGCTGCTAGCCGGAAGCGCGGTCGGCCTCTTTGGCGCCTGGCTCCGTGGTTAGTGCAAAAGTCTTAGGACGTTCATCGATGATTCGGTTCAGGTGTCAATGCGGCGTAGGGCTTAAGGCACCTGATGAACAGGCCGGTCGGCGGGTGGCTTGTCCGGCATGTAAGGCAGTCGTGAAGATTCCGTTGCCGGCGCGTTTACAGTCAGCCAGATCACCCTCCAGTCACAAATCGGAGCAGGCAACTGCTCCAGACGGCGAGGCGTGCGATGAGGCGCCCCCAACTCGTCGCAATCGAGCTGGGAGGCGGGTCGTAACGATTGTCGCCATTGCCTGCTTTCTGGTCGCGATGGTTCTGTTGTTGGCGGTCTATTTCTTCAGGCTCCATTCTGCGACGCCATACACTATCGAACGCGTATTTCTTAAGGAAACCAGCACGTCAATCGATGCGTTGGAGTTGCAGATCGTGCGCAATGACCGGATCGCCGGCCAGCACGATTCGGGTCGATTGTTCGTTGTGTACATGATCAACTCTGCCGACGAGATGCGTGGCGTGGGGCGAGAGATGATCGAGAACTTCGACCATGCTTTCGACCGTAAAGCCGATCGTAGCCGTGCTCCCGCTCTTGGACGATACAAAGTCGCGGTCAAACATGCTCGGGACGGCAACAGTGTTTTCATTGGCCAACTTGGCCGGGATGGCCTGCAATACTCGTACGAGGACTATATGGGTTCTGGCATTTCATTCCGTCAGAAGACCACAACGCTTGAGAACATCGGTATCCACGGTGTATGTCCGCTTCTCAGGGATCGAACCAAGCATGAGCTGAAGCTAGAACTCGCCCTAGGAAGTTCAGGGAAGTCTGTGCGCATGCCTGGTGAGGCAAGCATCACGATCGAAGTTCAGGTCTGGCAGGAGCACCCTGACGATCAATTCAAGGCGATATCGGAACTCTACCAAGCGGTGAAGAAGTAGGGGTAGCTGGTGTCACCGGAGCACCGTTAAAGGCCTCAATCACGGCCACAGTTGTTTCCTCGCCACCTGCCTGGACCACGCGAAGCGGCGAGCCAGGGCGAGTCGCTCGATCAGGATGTCCGGCTGTTGGTTAAGAGGCGGTCTACACATGCAAATCGTGAGTTCCCGGCGTCCACACAGTTGCCGTGTGAACCAGTTCTAGTACATGGAAATCCAAGCTGAAAACAATGGCAGCACAGCAGTGGTGGGTCTTCGTTGGCGACAAACAGCGTGGTCCCTTGACCTCGAAGCAGCTCCGACAATGTGCTCAGCAGGGGCGGGTGCGACCAGATACTCTCGTCAAGAATTCGCGCGAAGGCAACTGGATGAAAGCGGGCCAGATTAAGGGGCTCTTCTCACAGGTCGCAACCCGGCCGGTTGACGCAACCCGCGCAGCAGCGACGCATGAGGGGGAGGACGGCCCCGGACTGCCCAACTCGATCTGGGGACTGCCTGTTCTTGTAGGGTTGCGACGGTGACTTGCCGAACCAACGGCGGCCTGCAACTGCATCATCGTGGGAGAGCGTGCCGTGAACGTGCTGTTTAGGTCTGCGTTACTCCTTTTTCGTGACCAAATCCCAGAGTCTCACTGTTTTGTCGGCACTTGCGCAGGCCAAAGTCGAGCCATCCGGACTGAAAGCGACAGAGAGGACACCCTTTGTCAGCAGGACCCCTAGAAGCTGCCCCCTATTCACACTCCACAATTCTATGGTCGCGTTCCGCCCCCACAAGGCCAAAGTTGAGCAGTCCGGACTGAAGGCACCATGAGAAGGAAGGCCAATTCTTTTTGGTTCGCCGAACGTCTGTCGAAGCTCTCCTGTGGCCACGTTCCAGAGTTGTATCCTTCCTAGACGACCCGCCGCAGCCAACGTCAAACCGTCTGGGCTGAAGGCCACAGAATTAACAACCATGAAGGGCCGCCCCTCCAGCGTCCGGCGAAGTTCTCCTGTGGCCACGTTCCAGAGTCTTATTTTGGCCCCGGCACCCGCCGAGGCCAACACTGTGCCGTCTGGGCTAAAGGCGACAGAGCTAATCCTGCTTCTATCCATCAACCCAAGCCGCTCCCCAAGCGTCTCGCGAAGTTCTCCTGTGCCCAAATCCGAGAGTTTCACGGTCCAGCCGCCCCCCCAAGAGGCCAGAGTCGAGCCGTCTGGGTTATAAGTGACAGAATCATCCCTAGCTCTGCGGGACTCCCCAAGCCTTTGTCGAACCTCCGCTGTAGCCAGATCCCAGACTTCTATGGTCGTGTACCCCCCTCCTGCTCCCACACAGAAAGCCAAGGTTGAGCCGTCCGGGCTAAAAGCGACAGCGTGACGAGAGTAAGGCCCTCCCCAGTTGAGCGTACGTCGAAGTTCTCCTGTGGCCACGTCCCAGAGTCTTACGGTTCTGCCCCCCAGGGTGGCCAAAGTTGAGCCGTCCGTGCTGAAAAGGACACACCAGGCGGCAGACGTTTGTCCATGAAACGTGTGTCGCCCGTCAAGCGTCCGTCGAAGGCTGGGTGTAACCGAGAGCGAGGGTCTTGCCGTGTACACCGGCATCGCCTCGTCCGCTGCGTACGCGTCGCCGCGGTCATAGCGAGGCGCGTCTTTGCGGAGGCCTTCCGGTGGTGCCGGCGGAGGCGCATCCTCTGGGACGGGTTGGAATGTCGCCTTGTCATCCGCACTCCCCGAGATGCGCATCTCATCGTCAGTGGGTGCGTTCAGGTACCAAGGGCCGACCCAGGCAAGTGTCAAAGAAATCGCGACGGCGGCGGAGACTGCCAGGCAGCTAAGAACAATTCTGTGCAGAACGGTGTTTCCCTTGCTTGGCAGCGGCGGAGGCAATTCCATGCGATCGGCTTGCTGCTCGGCGCCCATTTTGAGTTTGCCGGCCGTGGGTTTTTGGGCCACGGGTGAACGAGGCCTGTCGGCAGCTGACGGATAATGCTCCAAAATCACTTTGTTAATGCTTGCGGCGGTGCATAAGATGGTTCGCACGGGCATGCTGAATCGCAAGCGCAGTTCTTCTTCGACGTCGGGGGGCAGCGGGCGCGGGGAGGCCATCAGCAACTGGCCCTCGTGGATCATAAGCGGCACGCATGAATACCTTCGCGCGATCATCGGGGGGACCATCGCGACCAGTTCCCTGTCGATCACGACATCTTCTAGCTCGATGTACGGCAGCCCAGTCGACTCAGCATACGCCAACATGACCGCATCCGCGGCGGCCATCTTTTGTTGCACCAGCGCGTCGCGGATATCCAGACCGAGTGCTTCGGCATACTCGCGCGCCTTGGTCAGTTGGCCCCAGCTGATCGTCTTGTTGGCTAGGAGGATCTCCTCGAGCGTTCGCTGGCGGGTTATGCTCTGGTCTTTCCGCCCCAATGACGCGTCGTACTCTCGCTTTCGCTGAACGTCGGTGAGGCACAGCACTGCCTCGGCAAGTTCATTGAGCAAATCTCGCGATGTCTTCGCGCAAGGACCTCCGGCATACTTGCGCACACGGGCATTCATCCGCTGATAATGAGCGCGGATCGTCGCCACATCGTCGGTGAATGGCTTGAGCCCAAGGAGTTGGTAGTAGTTCAGCGGCGTAGGCTTGAACACGCGCGCCTGGTGCGACGGCATGCCCGCCTCTCCCGCCTGGCGGCGATCCCGCTCCCGCCCCGACTCCTCAACAATGGGCTCGACTTCCTGCGTCTCGGGGAACTCGAAATCGATCGTTTCGTCCCCCGGCGACAACAATGCCGCGGCGACCATCTCCAACCGCTCCAGATGCACCGACTGTTTCCGCCACAGCCACGTTCGCAAGCGCCCGAGACTCCACTCCTCCTGGTCGCGCTTCTCCCGGGCGTATGCTTCGCGGAGGCGCTTGAGGATCGCCTCGTGATGTGCCCGCAGTTTCGCCGGATCGGAGAGGACGTCCTCACCACGGCCCAGTTCCATCTGAAGCTGCATGGCCCGCTGGGCCACGTGCGGGTCCTCATGGTTCTGATAGGGAAGCAACTCGGCATAGGCGGCGCGAAGCACTGTGCGCAACTGTTCGCAGTCCGGGTCAAACCGCAACCTCCCTAGCAACTCGTACAGATCGGCTGGCTGCTGTTCCGTTCCAAGCCAGTCTCGGATACGCGGATCTACCATGCTGATTTCTTTCAGTCATCGCTCACCCGAAGTAGCACAGAAGCCCCGATAGATGTTTACTCCCGTTCACGCTGCAGTTTTGCTGCATAGGGTCCCAAACTTCCCCCGTGCAATCCCGGGTCCCTCAACCTCAGGTAAGATCTAGCAGGCTGCGCATG
>CAZUAM010000152.1:0-12340 GCA_964618095.1 uncultured Planctomycetaceae bacterium
CACCCCCTAATCCCAAATCCCCAATCCCAAATCCCAAATCCCCAATCCCAAATCCCAATCCCCAATCCCAAATCCCCAATCCCCCCTTCACTCCTTCCGAAACACGCTTCCGTAGCCCACCTGCTGGAAGCCGAGTTTCCGGTACATCCCCAGCGCGACGGCGTTGTGCTGCATGACCTGGGCTTCGACCAGCAGAATGCCCTGGCCGACGAACTGCCGGAAGGCCTCGCTCAAGAGAAAGATGGCCAGGCCTCGCCGGCGGAGCGACTCATCGACACCCAGCTCGATCAATCCGGTCGCCCGCCCGGTTCCATGGGCACCAGCCGGCTCCATGCTGCGGAAGGTGGCCCAGGCCACTGCCGTACCCCCGCCGCGGGGTATGAGCTCGAAGCGGGTAAGGTCGAAGTCGCCCAGCGTGCAGGCGTCCCACCAGGTCTGCGGCGGCGGATCCACCGTCACTTCCACGATCATCTGCCGGCGAATCTGCATCTGTCGCCGGTCAATCACCGCCTGAAAACCGCTCAGCCGGCGGTGCAGGATCACGGTCCGGTCGATCTCCCGGTAGCCGTGCGAGCCGTACAACTCGCGGGCGACCAGGTCGGAGTCGAGGACGCCGGGCAGCTCGCTGCCGCCGTAGAGTCCCAGGTAGAAGGGGTTCAGCGGCCGGATTCCACCACCGTAAAGCACTTTCGCCCCATGCCCACGCAGGTATTGCTCGCATCGTTCCAACAGCCCCGCGGCCACCTCGGCCTCCGCGCAATCGGGACGGACCAGCACCAGGCAGGTCACGCCCAACTCCGTCGAAACCCGGTCCCCCTGCTCGTTGGGACCGAAACCGGCATGGGCGAATCCGACCGGCCGGCCGTCTTTCCGGGCCACGATCAGACCCCCGTAATCGAAGTAGAGCTTGGCGAATACGATCTGTTCGAACAGATCGGGAGAGACCGGTTCGGCCAGCCCGCGTTGCCCGATGTGGCTCCGCCAAATCGCCGTCAATACGGGCGGGTCGCTATTGCGAAACGTGCGATATGTTAGCATCGCAAACGATGATGACCGCAAACCGCTGGAGGATGATCCCGGAAATTATAGGTGCGCAAGGCGAGTTCCGCCAGGAGGCAGAGGAAAATGAGGCGTCAATTGGAGCCGACCTCGGACCGCCTTCTGACACCGACCGCCCGCGGCCAGTTGCCGCACGTACTCGACCAGGGCGGCCTCGGGCTGGCCCAGCGTTCGGGCCAGCCGTAGTGAGAGTGGCTCGGCGGAGCCCTCGCGCCGCAATTCGCCCAGGTAGCCCTGAAGCAGCTCGCGGTGCTCCAGCCGGGAGTGCAGCAGGAAATGGGCCCAGGCCCACGACTCGGCGTACTCGTCCTGGCCCATGTCGAAGGACGACTGGAACTGTTCCAGCCGTCGCAGGTCGGGCTGCCACTGGCCCTGCTCGAGCCGGGCCGCCAGCCGGTCCAGGTGCGGCCGGTTGATCCCGTCGTGGCCCCGGGGGACCTCGAAATACTCGGCCAGCCCCTCGTCGAGCCACAACGGCAACTGCGGCACCACCGAGTGCAGGTACGCGTGGGTCGTCTCGTGCCGCAGGTCTTCCGCCACCCGATCTGCCCAGTGGGCGTAGACGATCAGCCGGGTGTCGGTCTCGACGAAGAAGGCCCGGCGCTGGGGGAAGTCCGGATGGTTCAGCCGCATGAAGGCGTGGAACCGGTCAGCGTTCTCGAACAGGTAGATGTTGATCGGCTCGCTGGAGACCGGCAGCGCCAGCCGGCTGCTCAGATCCAATCGGCGGGCGGTCAGGTCCTCCAACAAGCGGTGCTGCGACGCTAAGGGAAAGTCGCTGTGGATCACCAGTTGCTCGCGGACCAGCGTGTGCCGATCCGGCGGGGTCGGCGGTGCCTTCGGCAGCCCTGCGCAGCCGCCCGCGGCAATCGCGGCGAGCAGAACCATCGTTGTGCAAAACCGCACTTTCATGCGTCTTCCGTATACCGTTTAGCGGGCGGGCTTGCCCGCCGTTCTGCTCGACGGCCCGGCCGGTCACACGGCGGCAACGGCGGGCAAGCCCGCCGCTAAACGTGCAGCGGCCGAGCGGCCCCTACCGACTCGGCCCGGTGTGCCGCCCTCTCCAGCCGACCCAGCCGCTGCGATCCACAGGCCACATTGCCGATCGCCTCGGCAAACCTGGGGCCCCAGCCGGCCACGCTGTATCGCTGCTCGACCAGCCGCCGCCCGGCCGCGCCCATCTCGCGCCGCAACTGGGGATCGGCCGCCAGCCGGGCAATCGCCTCGGCCCACTCCTGCGGGGTAGAGGCCAGCAGGCCGGTCCGGCCGTGGACGACCATGCGGCGGTTCTCGCCGACGGGATTGGCGACCACCGGCAGTCCGGCCGCCATGTATTGCAGGAGCTTCAGCCCGCACTTCCCCAGGCTCCAGGAATCGTCCGGCAGCCAATTGATCCCGATGTCGCCCTCGGCCAACTCGACCGCCTCGGTCGCCGACGACCAGCGGCGGGGCACCACTCGTACGCCCGGGAGACTGACGGAGCGGTCGCAGATCACCCGCAACGCCAACCCCGGCAGCCGCCCGGCCGCGGCGGCCAAATGCTCGCCGGCACGGTCCAGCGAGGCCAGCGTGCTCCGCTGGCCGATCCAGACCAGACGGGCCGCGGAACCCGTCCGCCGGTGTCGGGCCGGGTGATACCATCGGGGCTCGATACAGGTGGGGATCACGCGGACCCGCCCCCGTTCGGCGAAGGCCGACGTGAGTCGCGCGAGGTAGTCGTTGCCCACCGTGATCGCATCGGCCGCGTAGACGGTGGCCCAAAATCGGGCCATGCGCATCTCGCTCTGCGGCCCCTTGCGGCTGTAGCTGTCGCGCTGGAACAGGGCGTCGTCGAGGTCGTAGACCAGGCGTCGGGCGTGGCGCCGCAGCAGTGTCAACTGCCAGATCGGCAGCAGTTTTCGCTGAAGGATCACCACGTCGGGCCGACCTGCCGCGCGCAGTTGGCCGATTCGCCCCAATGTACCCCGCCGCAGGGGAACGGATTCCAACTGCAATCCCCGCTCGGCCAGCGACCAGGCAAAGGCCTCGATCCGATATCGATAACAGACGTGATCGGGGCCTTGGATCAGGGCCAGGACCTTCATCGCTGTCCTCCGCAGGGGACGGAGACGCTTTCAGCCAATAGCCGGGGGACAACGTCCCGCGGGCAACGCCACGCGCGCGCACCTCCCGCGCCGCTGACGGGCCGGGATACTAGCAGATTCCGCCCAGGCGCAGAATAGCAAAGCGGGGGATCACGACTCGGCCCGCGGCAGGGAGGCGATCAGGGCGTCGAGCTCTTCCTTCAGCCGGGGAAGGACTTCCTCGTAGGAAAAGGCCCCCAGCTTCCTGCCACCCCGCTTGAAGTTGACGAAATTCGGACCGCACCAGAGGCCCAAATCGGCGGCGTCGGTCTCGCCGGGTCCGTTGACGCGACAGCCCATCACGGCGATCGTGATCGGATGTTCGGCGGCGTAGCGGGTGGCCTCCCGAACCCGCAGGGCCAGATCGACAAAGGCCTCGTTTTCCACCCGGGAACAGCTCGGACACGCGATGATGTTCAGCCCCCGCGGACGGGAATCCTCCTCCTCGTGAAACACGCCGGCGGCAATATCGGCCAGGATCTGCCGGCCCGCCTCGATCTCCTCGTGCTTGCGTGCCGCGGGGATGGTCAGCGATACCCGAATCGTGTCACCGATCCCCCGGCGAATCAGGTGCTCCAGGGCAACGCGGGTCTTGACGATCCCCTCCGGGGGCATCCCGGCCTCCGTCACGCCCAGATGCAGAGGCACATCGGGCCGCCGAAGCGCAAACCGGCGGTTCACCTCGCAGACCTTCAGCGGGTCGGAATCCTTCAGCGACACGCAGTACCGCGTGAAGCCCAGCCGGTCGAGCAGCTCGCAGTGCTCCAGGGCGCTCTCGAGGATCGGCCCGATCGAATCCTCCGCCTCGTACTTCTCCCGCTTGGCCGGATCGACCGAACCGCAATTGACTCCTACGCGGATCGCACAATCGTGCTCGCCCGCCGTGTCCGCCAGGAAACGGACCTTATCCTCCCACGGCCGCCCCCGCTCGTGATGGAACAGGTGTCCCGGGTTGTAGCGGATCTTGTCGACCAGCGGGGCCACCTCGGCCGCCAGCCGGTAGTTCTCCTGGAGATCGACCGAGAGATTGGCCTCGGTCCGCCTGCGGATCTCGGCCAAGGCCTCCACGTCCCGGCGGGTGTCGACGGCAATCCGCACCACCCCGGCCCCCGCCTCGGCCAGCCGGTTCACTTGCCCAACCGTGGCTTCCACGTCGGAGGTCTTCGTGGCGCACATACTCTGCACCACGATCGGGTGGCCGCCGCCGATGGTGACCGAGCCGACGGGCACGGCCCGGGTCGAGTTTCGGGGCAGTTGCTCGGGATTGGGTTGATCTTGGGACACTAATGCCGCGCGGTATCTGTTTGGCAACGGGCCTATCCAGGAATCCAGATCTTGTTTGCCTCAATCATCTCGACACTCGGGGCCAACTTCAGCGGAGTCGACGTCTTCGTGAAGAAGATCAGGCCCTTGTAGGCCGTCAGGTATTGGTAGCTGGTTGCGAAAAACCCTCCTTGGGCCGTCACAACCAGCGGCTCATCCACTCTGGAGAGGATCGTCTCGAAATCGTGCGGTTCGACTCGGACGATCGCCCCCGAAGCCTTAATCGCTTGGGCAATCGCGGCCGCCGGACCAGGACCAAAAGCCATATGGGTTTACCTCCGTAACTGGAATCCACGGACATCAGGCGCGTCAACGCCGCGACGGGACAGTCGTACGCCGCAAACGATGTTGGCCACCACCATTTTCCCATCATCCTCTGCCGCTTCAACCCCGAGAATCTGGGTTGCTCGTTGGTTGAAACTGGAGAAACTCTGACGACTTTGCCGATAAGGCAGATACTGCCGTGTCCTCCGGTCCGCTGCGCGCGGAAACGTGCCGGCTCAATCGGGGGGTGAAGAGGGGGGTTCCTTCTTCATTGACGGTTCATCTTACCTATGTTACGCCATCTCCTCCTGCTCGGATGCCTGCTGTCGACCGGCTGTTCGATGTTGCCGGAAATCTCCCGTCAGCCGGCCCTCCATAATCCCTTCCCCCAGCTCTCGAAGGTGGCCGTCGCGCCGTTTTTCAATCTCAGCCAGGAGGCGACCGTCGACGGCCGGCAGGTGGCACTGGCGTATTTCAACGAATTGCAGTTGGTGCCGGGCTACGAGGTAGTGCCGGTCGGCGTGGTGGAGACCGCCATGCGGACACACAACATCCAGCTTGGCGGCCCGGCCGACGCCCGACGCCTGGCCCAGGTGTTGGAGGTAGACGCGGTGGTGGTGGGGGCGGTGACCGATTTTACGCCGTATTATCCGCCCCGTTGCGGGCTCCAGGTGGAGTGGTACGCGGCCAACCCCTGTTTCCACCCCATCCCCCCCGGGTACGGCCTGCCATGGGGCACGCCCGATGAAAAACGCATCCCGGCCCCGCTGGTCTTCGAGGCCGAGATGGCACTGGCCAAGGCACAACTGAAGACTCAGACCCCGTCGGACCAACTGCTTCCGGTGCCGCAGAGCCAGTCCCCGGAAGTCGGCAAGTCCCCGCCGTCGGAAGTCGTCGAGCAACAGCCGGACGCTCCCGTCCCCCAGGGGGACGACGAAGTGCGGACTTTGGGCCACGAGGCACCGGTCCAGCAGACAACGGTCGAGGAGACACCGGTCGAGGAGACGCTGGCTGGCGACTCGCCCGCTCATCCCTCCCCCGCGATGCCACCCGATTGGCCCGACCCGCGAGGGTTCATCCCGCCGCCCCCCCACTGTCGCCCGCCGACCTGCTGGCCGAGCGAGGCCCCGGTGATGCGTCACACGCGGACCTACAACGCGCACGACACGGAGTTTACCGAGGCGCTGGCCAACTATTACTCGTTCCGTGATGACGCCCGATTTGGGGGTTGGCAGGGATATCTCCAGCGGAGCGAGGACCTGATTCGTTTTTGTTGTCACCTGCACATCTCGGAGATGCTCAGCGCCCGGGGGGGAGCGGGTGAAACGCGAGTGGTGTGGCGGTGGCCAACCATCCGATAACAACTACTGGCCCGGGGAGCCGCTGCTTGGTCGCCGATGGCGGCGTGCCGGCCTGCCCCACACCTTCCGCGCCCCTTCAGGAGAGGAGCGGCCGTGAGTCAGGACATCAACGTACTAGCACTGGTGAAGGGGTCGGAGCGCTACGTGTTCTTGTACGACGATTCGAGTCGGGCCGAAACGTTGCGGACCCTGGGGCGTTATGCCTCCAATCCGGAGCTGAGTTTTACCTGGTACGATGCCGCGGTACTGAGCCAGAAAATCCGCCAGGAGAGCCGGAAGTTCTCCCCGGAAAGCCGTTTCGATCTGCCGTTGCCGACCGACCAGGACGAGCTCTGCTGAGAAAGATTGCAGATTGAGAATTGGAAATTGACAACTGCAAATTGAGAATTGGTAACTACCTGCGCTTGAACCCAATTTGCAGTTTTCAATTCTCAATTTGCAATTATCAATTCCCCTCCAATGCGCACTGCCATCGCCCGCTTCCTGCAATACCTCCGCGTCGAGCGCAACGCCTCCGAGCTGACCACCAAGAGCTACGGCGAGGACCTGAACGTCTTGGCCGACTACTTGAGCGAGACCCGCGGCGGGCAGTATCCCAAGCCGGGCGAGGTGACGGTGCTCGACCTGCGTGGCTACGTGGCCTCCTTGCACGAATCGGGCTACGCCAACAGCACGATCGCCCGGCGCCTGGCCTCGCTGCGGAGCTTCTTTCGTTTCGGACAGCGCGAAGGCTGGACCAAGACCAACCCGGCCAAGCCGTTGCGCAACCCCCGCAAAGGCCGCACGCTGCCGCACTTCCTCTCCGCCGAAGACCTGGGCCGGCTACTCCAGGCGCCCCCGGCCAACCAACCGTTGGGACTGCGAGATCGAGCAATCTTGGAGACCATGTACTCGGCCGGCCTCCGCGTGAGCGAACTGGTGGGCCTGGACCAGGGCGACCTGGACTTCGAGGCCGGCGTGGTGCGGGTTCGCGGCAAGGGACGCCGGGAGCGGCTGGCTCCAATCGGCTCCTACGCCGTCCGCGCCGTGCGGCGCTGGCTGCGCGTCCGAAAACCAAACCTCCGCGAACCGGCCGGTGCCGAAGCCCCGGTATTCGTCAACAAGTTCGGCCGACGCATCACCACGCGAAGTATCGCCCGAATGCTCGAAAAATACCTCAAACTCACCGGCCTGGATAACCGCACCACCCCGCACTCGCTCCGCCACAGCTTCGCCACGCACCTGCTCGACCGCGGCGCGGACATCCGCAGCGTGCAGGAATTGCTGGGCCACAAGAGCCTGGTAACCACGCAGATCTACACCCACGTCAGCACCGCCGCGCTCCGCCAGGCGTACGAAAAGGCGCACCCTCGAGCGAAGTAGCCGCTTGCGGCTCAGCACCGTCCGCAGCAGAGAGCGCATAAGCCAGGGCGGCAGTCCGACTGCCACCCCAACGTGCGGATGCCACTTGAGCGCTGCAAATTGCAGTTACCGTGCTGAATGGTCCGGGCGGGCTGCTACACCAACCCCTTGCGGACCGCCCAGACGGCGGCCTGGGTGCGGTCGCTGACGGCAATCTTCCGCAAGATGTTCTGCACGTGCTCCTTGACCGTCTCCACGCTGATCTCCAGCGAGCGGCCGATCTCCTTGTTGCTCAGTCCCAAGGCCACGTGCCGCAGGACCTGGGTCTCGCGCTGGGTCAAGGGCACGTCGTCGTCGTCGATCGCCTGGCGGACCTTCATCGCGGCGGCAATCCTCCGCAACTCGCCGCTGCGGCTGGGCGACTCGCCCTTGCCCGCCGCCGTAAGCGTGGCAATCATGGCTTCCCGCGAGGAACCCTTCAACACGTAGTCGCTGGCACCCAGCGCCACCGACCGAGCTATGTACGTCGGATTGTCGTACGTCGAGAGCATCACCACGCAACAGTCGGGCATCTTGTTGCGAAGTTTCTCCAGCGTGGACAGCCCGTCGCCGTCCGGCATGCGGATGTCCAGCAAGATCACGTCCGGCTTTAGTTTCTGGGCCTGCTTCAAGGTCTCTTTACCGCTGGCCGCCTCGCCGATGATCTCAATCTCGGTGCCGGCCAACAAGCTGGCCAATCCGGTCCGGATGACCTCGTGGTCGTCGCAGACCAAAAGTCTGATACTCATCACGTTCTCCCAATAAAAAGTTGTTCCACACCCGTCCAACGGCAACAGCAGTCTGTTTCCCTGGGGCCCCCTAATCCCGTGCGGCCCACCGGAAGGGCGATCGGTGGATCAAGTGTGCTTCGGTAGATCCATTGATTGTATCCTAGTATACTTGCGGGCAGGGCAAAATCCCCCAAAGCAACGGATTCACCCCCCCGATTCAGCGGGACATCCGCTGAAAAACGCCCCAATTTGAGGGGTAAACGCGGTTTTCAGCGGCCTCAGAAAGGCCAAAAGAAACCCAAGAAATGCAGATTTGGCCCGAAATCCGGGCTGGAAACAAGGGAAATCGTCTCAGTGACCAAGCATGGCCGAGGCAGTGAGTCGTTTCAAATCCTGCCTTCCGGCTCAGTGAGGTATTCCGGCCTGTGTGCCACGGCCGTGTCGGCCGTGCCCGGTAGCAGCAGAAAACCTGCACGGCCGACACGGCCGTGGCACACGTCAGCAGCGATTTGAGCCGCGTTTCAGCGCGCGGACCCGTCGGGCCACTTGGCCAGCGGCGTCAGGGGGACCACAGGCACCGCGTGTCCCATGGGAGCGAACAGAACGGCCAGCCGAATGAGGCCCTCGGCCCCGGCGAGCCTGACGACCAGTTTCCGGACGTCGGGCTGCTGTCGCTGCGGGGGTGGTGCCTTGGCCGGTTCGGCAGCGAAGGCCGCCCCGCTGGGCGATAGGATCCGCGCCGTGAGCGTCCGGCCGCCCTGTCGCAACACGGCCCGATCGCCGCCCAGCTCGATCTTCGCCCCGGTGTGCATCTGCCAGGTGATTTCCGCCCCGGCGGTGCCTTCGACCTCGTCCTGCACAATGACCCACCGGCGATCGAGCAGGGCCACGCCGCGTCGGGCCTTCTTCGCCTGCCCGGCGTAGGCCGCCGAGAGGTCGGCCACCGCGCAGGCCCGGCCGGGTTCGCAGCCGAAGGCCACGATCGGCGCCACCGCCTTGGGGTCCTGGTTGCGGCCGTCGATCAGCAGCGTATTCTGGCCGCTGGTGCCCAGCCGGTAATAGGTCCAACGCTTGCCGCCGAAATAGCCGGGCAGATTGTAGTTGTCCGGGCCGAGGTCGACCGCCCAGCGCTGGCCGTCGGCGTCCAGCACGAACGTCCCCAACTCCAGGTGGCTGTGGTTGACCTTGTTGTCGCCGCCCTTGAAGCCGACGAAGACCGCGCGGGGATCGTCCCACTTGCTGCGGATCATGACCACGTCGGCGTGGCGGAACCAGCGGGCGGTGGCGAATTCGGAGCCCAACGCGTCCGGCGGCTCGCCGCGGGGATCGAACCACCACAGGTGCAAGGCGGAATCGCCGCCGATCGATTCTCGCTCGTGCCAGGCGTAGAGCGGCCTGTTGAACTTGCGTGCAAACCAAAACATCTGGGCCGCCTGGCCGGGACGTGAGCCGCCGTCGGCGAAATTGAACGCCAGCCGGCTGGGGCCCACGAACTGGATCCGAAAATCGCCGGTTGCCGAAAAGCCTTCAAGGCCGCTCAGCCCGAAGTCGGTCCCCAGGGCGCTTTCCAGCCCGGCGAGCATGTAGACGTTGTAGCGGGTGGCGTAGTTCCAGTAGCCCGGCCCTTCGCTCCAGGCGCCGTCGGGGGCGAACTCTTTCATGGCGATTTGCACAGAGCCGGCCGCCTGGTTGAGGATGTAGGCGGCCAGTTGGGGTTCCTCCTCGGCCACGGCCAGGGCGCCCAGCGTGATGCCGCCGTTGCAGACCTGGTTCCAGTTGTGCCTGGAGCGGGACCACCATCTGCGATTGCGGTAGACCTTCTCCGCCTCGCGCAGCCCCTTCTCGACGATCGCCCGGCGGATCGCCTGCTTCTGGTCAGCCGAAAGCAGATCGTAGAGCCAGTCGTAGCCGATGGCCAGAGCGTGGGTCATTTCGGCGGTGTCGAGGAAGTGGCTGGGGTTCCAGTCCTTGAAAGCGGCCGCGGCGGACGTTTCTTTCAGTGCCCGATCGGCGTAGCGGCGGTCGCCCTCGACGCGGTAGACCGTGGCCAGGGTGTAGACGCGACTGACGCACTTGCGGCTTTCGCTCAGCAGCCGGGGGCCGATGATCTTGTATCGGACCGTGTCCTTCCTCTCCAGCAGCTCGTCGGCCCGGCGTTTGACACTCTTGTAGATTTCCGCCGCCCCGGCGTCCTCGGCGATCAGCTTCCTGACCCTCTGGAGGTCCTCCGGCAGTGCAATCAACCGCGGGTGCTCGGGGCGGAGCGACTTGAGGATTTCGGCCTCGGCGGGAACGGCAACGCCGTCGGGCGCGGCAGCGGCAGTAAGCAGCAGAAAGGTGAAGGTGAGCATCGGAACCTCCGTCGGCTGGATACGGTTGCACAATTCTGGGAACGAAACGTTTAGCCGCCGCGGCCACGTGGCGACCTGCGAACTCGGCGCGGGACATCCTGTTTGTTGCTGCCGGCCGAACGACGAGCGGGCTGCCTGAGGATCAGGTTGCCCTCGAGGTCGCGCCACTCGGCGGCATCCGGTTTGACCGACCTGACCGCCAGATTCTTCAGGTAATACAAGGTCGGCTCGGAGACGTGCTGATTGTTCAAGAACGGCTCGGTGTATCGGATGGCGGCGAAACGGGCCTGGCCGATGTGGTGCTGCTGCCCCACGTGGTTGTTCCAGTCGACGCCTTCGGTCAGGAAGCCGTGCGGGCCGTAGTGGTGTTTGGCGATCGCGCGGAGGATCACCAGCCCGTCGATTTCGTACTCGCGGCTCCGCACCCGGTCGCGCCGGCGGGTATCGACCGCCGCCTCGAAATAGGCCAGCGCCGCCTCGGCGTTTTCCCAAAGGTAGGCCGTATCCCACGATTTCTCCATATAGAGCAGCCCCTTGGTCGCCACTTTGTTGCGGTCCTCGGACATCTTGAACTGCTCCAGGCCGCCGAGACATTTTTGATAGGCAAAGGTGCGGATCGTCTCGTCCTCCAGGAGCTTCGATACCGAGAGCAGGGTGCGGAACGCCACGCTGTAGGCCACGTTTTCGTGCGGATCGTAGGTATCGTGGTTGATGCTGCCGAAGATCCCCCCCGCGCGGATGAAGGTCCCGGTCTTCTGCTTGATCGGCTCCCGGTAATTCGCCAGTCCGCGCCGGGTAAGGGCCGCCTGCAATTGAACAATAAACAGGCCGTCGGCCGAGGACTGCCAGTAGGTATCGTTTCCGCCGTCGGGCGATTTGCGGTACACCTTGCCCGCCGGCGTCGTGCGGCGGGGAAACCAACCGTTGGGGACCGGCTCGACGTGCTCCTCAATCCACGCCGCGCAGGCCACGGCCGCCGCCCGCATCCGCTTCGCCCGCGCTTTGTCGCCAAGCTCGTCGGCGAAGATCAGCATCTGGAAGGCGACCTTGGCCATCGAGCCGGGACAGAGCCAATCGGAGTTGTGCTTGTAGTTCAGGCAGAACTTGCCGGTAGTGGTCTCCCGGTAACCGCGAATCAGCCCGCTCTTCTGGTCGATGAAGCCGCCGTCGAGCACGTGGTCCAGAATGCTGAGTGCCTTGTTCTCCCAGTCGGGCTTCTGGAGGAATCCGCCGAGGGTGTAGATCTCGTAGGCGCCGCCGACCGCGTTGGCCGCCCAGCCGGGGCCCTCCAGGTTGCCGAAGTCGTGCCAGCCCATCACCTTGCCCTCCGGGTCGACGAAGCTGGAGATCGAGACCAGGTGTCCCCGCTCGTCGCGCCGCAGGGTCTTTTCCAGGGTGAAGCGGATCGAATCGAGCACGGAGTCGGTAATCGTATACTTGGTGTTCTCCGGCACGTAGAACGGCCGACGGCGCAGTTCGTCGTCCGGCTGCCCATTCAGCGCGGTACCCAGAAACGTCAGAGTGATCCACAAGCTTGACATGGTTCTCTCCTACCACAAGTTTCTCGCCGTGGCCGCCGCGTACCGATTCTCACCGGCTAGTGCACCGTCAATGCTGCTTTGACTGGTTGGTCAATAGCCGGCACGCAACGCGTGCCGGGAAAACCCGCAGGGCGTTGCCCTCCGGCTATCGGCTCCGAAGCAGTGCAACGCGACGGGCAACTTGCCAAAACAAAGCTGACGAACCGC
>CAZUAM010000153.1:0-12322 GCA_964618095.1 uncultured Planctomycetaceae bacterium
CGACGCGGGTGAGCTGACGGTTTGGGTGCCGGTGGCGGCTTGTCCGCCACCGCCGCTCGGGGACAGAGAAGCTGCTCCCGGCACCCGTCGAATGAAATGTGTCGGAACACTACTTGGCGTGGGAGGTCATAAACGAGTTTTCAGAATGGAGGGAAAGCGATGTCGAGCAGATCAACGACAACTACGCGTAACGGGTGCTTCAACTCCACGGTGCTTCGATCGGCCGCCGCCGTGGTCTTCTTCGTCCCGGCGGTGCTGCTTGCACTGGGTACGCCGGCCCCCGCCCCGGGCGCCGAAGCGCGGGCTGTGAAAGCGGCCGATCCGGAGCCCTCTCGATTCAGGGTGGTTGGTCCAAAGCTCCGCCGGTCTGCGGGACTGAAGCTGACCGACCCAAACCGCGCACCGCCGCGCCCGGAAGCCAGCCTGGTAACGGTCAAGCGGAGGCTGGCCAGGGAGCTGCCCGTGCTGGGCCATCGCAACTGGATCGTGGTGGCCGACTGGGCCTATCCGGCCCAAAGCCGCCCGGGCATCAAAACCGTCTACGTCGGCGGCGACCAGGCCAAGACGGTCCAGGCGGTGCTTCGGGCCGTCGACGCCGCGAAGCACGTGCGGCCGATCGTCTACGTCGATGCCGAATCGAAGTTTGTTCCGGAAAAGGACGCGCCCGGCATCGAGGCCTATCGCAAGAAGCTGGCCGAGCTGCTGAAAAAGCGCCCCGTCAAGACCATGCCGCACGAGGAGGTGATCGCCACCCTGGACGAAGCCGCCAAGACCTTCCGCATCCTGATTCTCAAGACCGACATGGTGCTGCCCTACACCACCGTGTTTATCCAGCTCGACTGCGGCTACTGGAGCGCGGAGAAGGAAAAGCGTCTCCGCAAGGCGATGGACGCCGAATCGAAGTAGGCACTGCCGCCGATGTGATGGGGGAATCGGAAGTTACCGGGGCACGTCAACGCACCGGGCGAGGTTGATCTCGTCACTCAAGCAGAGCCGTCTCCGCCCTGGAACGCGCTACCATGCCCACGACCGCCAAACGCCCGGCACGCAATCGTTCGGCAATCGGACCAGTCGGACAGGGCACCGGGAAGACAGGATCGGCTGGTGCTTGTCATCGTCCCGCACTGGTCCGGTCTGCGGAGTGTTGACAACGCGAAGGACAGCAATGAGAATTGAGATCAAAGCGAACCGGCAGAACACGTCCGGTCGGTTCCGAGGGCCCGTGGGCGGTTGCCGATCACAAAGGGCCGGATGCGGGAGCGCCGCACGGGTGGATCGGTCAGGGGGAATGGCAATGGTTTGGCCACTTGGCCAATCTCACCATCGACGAGGTGTATCATGAGTAGGAAAGGCATGTTGTTGGTCGTTTTTCTGGCGATGTTGGGACTGCAATGCAGGCCGTACAGGGGGCCACTTCCCACCCCTGAGGTCCCCGATCACTCCGAATCTTCTCCGGCGAAGGATATCGTCCGCTTATCGGATACGGCTTCCGAACGTGCGGGAATCAAAGTGGAGGAGGTGAAATCCCAGGAGTGCAACACCGTTCTGGGGGCGATGGGAAAGGTCCTGGCGCCCCGACCGCAAATGGCGATTGTCAGCCACGCCTTTCCCGCCAGGGTTGCCGAGATTCACGTCAAGATCGGCGACTTCGTCGAGAAGGGGCAGGCCGTGGTCACCCTGGAGAGTCACGAGGTCGGCATTGCCAAGGCGGAGTTCTACAAGGCACGTGCCGGTCTTGAGCTGACAAAGCTCACTCTCGCCCGAGAAGAACGGTTATTGGGTAACGGGATCGGAATCAAGAAGAACCACTTGGCGGCGGAGGCGGCGTACAAGATCGCCCAGGCGAATGCCGAGGCCGCCGAGAAGACGTTACATGTCCTGGGCTTCACCGAGGAGCAGGTCCAAGAGATTGCCGAGACCCATCAGATCAACCCCACCATCGACTTGTACGCCCCGATCGCCGGCAAGGTGGTTGACATTAAGGCAGTTCTGGGCGCCATGGTCGATCAGTCCACGGAAATCCTGACCATCATCGATCCGGCGTTGCTGTGGGTCGATGCGGAAATCTATGAAAAGGACATCGCCAAGGTCAAGATGGATCAGAAAGTGGAGATTACGGTTCCGGCCTACCCGGAAGCGGTTTTTCACGGGAAGGTCACTTACATCGGGGACGTCGTGAACGAGGAGACCCGCACAATCACCGTGAGAGCGGAAGTGAAGAATGACGAACAGCAGTTGAAGCCGGGGATGTTCGCCGACGTGAATATCCTCCTGGATGAGACGTACCAGACGCTGGTCGTGCCGCTGGCCGCTGTTTTGGAAGAGGGCAATCAGAAGATCGTTTTCGTCAAGGAGAAGGATTACTTCGTGCGTCGGGAAGTCGAGGTGGGCGCCGCCGAAGCAGACCTTCGACGGATCATCAAGGGGTTAAAGGCCGGCGAAGAGGTGGTGGTCCAAGGCAATCATGAGTTGAAATCTGAGCTCAAGGAAGAAGTGTTGAAAGCGGCTCACGTGCACTGAACCTGGGGAAGGAGGCGAAAAAAGTGATCCGTGCGATAATCGATCTGGCGCTGCGTAACCGGCTTCTCGTCCTCCTGCTGACGGTGCTGATCTCACTGCTCGGCATCGTCGCCTACCAGCGATTACCCAAGGATATCTACCCCGATTTGAATGCGCCGCTGGTCAACATCATCACCACTTGTCCGGGAATGGCCGCGGAAGACGTGGAACGTCTGATTACTTTCCCCCTGGAAAGCCTGATGAGCGGCACCCCCCAGGTGACCAGGGTTCGGTCGGAGTCGACCACCGGGGAATCGGTGGTGACCGTCGAGTTCGACTGGGGGATGGATATCTATCTGGCCCGCCAGATCGTGTCCGGGAAACTGGACATCGTTGCCGGCCAGCTCCCCGCGGGGGCATCGGACCCGGCATTGGGTCCGGTTTCGTCCCGGATGGGCGAAATCTTCGAGTTTGCCGTGGTGGGAGAGGGCGTCGATCCGATGGAGTTGCGAAGCGTTGCGGACTGGACCATCCGCTACCGGCTGCTGGGAGTTGAGGGCGTATCGTTCGTGATCAACCTGGGCGGATTCGTGCGCGAGTACCAGGTGCTTCTGAAACCCGACAAGCTGCATCACTACGCAGTCACCATTGCCGAGGTCAAAGAGGCGATCGAGCAGAGTAATCGCAACTTCTCCGGGGGGATTGTCACCAAGAAGAACCAGGAGTTCCTGATCAAAGGGCTGGGAAGAATCGAATCGATCGACCACATTCGCAATACGGTGATTACTTCCCGGAACAGTATTCCCGTTTTTGTCAAGGACGTGGCGGACGTCGAGGTGGGAGGGAAGTTTCGTAGAGGAGACGCCGGATTCGACGGCGAGGAAGCCGTCTCCGTGGTCGTCGAGAAGCAGTACGGGGGAAATACCCTGAGCACCATCGCCAATGTCAAGAATTTTTTCGCCGAGGTCAAACGCGATATCTCGGAGAAGATCGAAATCGTCCCCTATTATGACCAGTCCCAGTTGATCTCCAGCACGCTCCGCCACGTGGAGGTCTCCATGCTGGAAGGGGGGGTGCTGGTGCTGGTGGTGATCCTGCTCTTCCTCGGGAACTTGCGGGCTTCCCTGATCGCTGCGCTGACCATTCCGCTTTCCATCTTGCTCGCCCTGCTATTGATGTATTTCGCCGGTGTCGCGCTGACGGTCATGGCCCTGGGGGGCCTCGCGATTGGGATCGGGAAAATGGCCAGCGGGTCGGTGATCATGGTGGAGAACATCTACAAGTTCTATCAGAGCGACGAAAGCGGCGCCTCCCCACTGGAACTCACCTCCCGGGGCGCCAAAGAGGTCGGCCCCTATCTGTTTTCGGCGAACCTGATCATTATCGTGGTGTTCTTACCACTGCTTTTCCTGGAGGGAATCGGCGGCAGGATGTTCCGACCGACGGCGTTTGCCCTGGTTGCCGCGCTTTTCGGGTCCTTGATTATGAATATCACCCTGAAGCCGGTCCTGATGTCCCTTTGTTTTGGGAAAAGGGCTCGACGGAGACGGGAGAACCCCTTGGTGGCGTTTGCCACCCGCGTCTACGTGGCCGTGCTGAAGGGGTCATTCCGACCTGCGGGAAAGATACTGGTGTTGCTGCTGGCTTTGGCCATCCTCGTCGCCGCCGGGGTATGCTACGAGCACCTGGGAACCGAATTCGTCCCCTTCCTGGATGAAGGATCGATCATCGCCTCGACGGTCATGCTGCCGGAAACGTCGCTTCAGGAATCGGTTCGAATCGGGAAGAAGGTCGAAGAGATCTTCCTATCATTCGATGAAGTTGTTTCCGTCTGCCGGACGACCGGAATGGCCGAGGCATCCGAGCACGTTCATCCTGTGAATCACAGCCATAACATGATTCAATTAACGCCGCGCGATGAAAGAGAGCGGGGATACGTGGAATTGACCCAGGCGATGAGAGAAAAGCTGGACGAAATACCGGGTATCGTCTACATCTTCGAGCAGCCCATCGCCAACAAGATGGCCGAAATGATTACGGGAGTGGAAGGGCAAATTTCCGTCAAGCTCTTTGGACCGAATTTGCAGGTGTTGAATGAGAAGATAAGGGAAATCCATGGCGTGATGGACCAGATTCAAGGGAAAGCTGACCTGCAAATTGAGCAGACCACCGGGATTCCCATGCTTCTGGTCACGCCCGACCGCGAAGCCCTGGGCCGCCATGGGATCAAAGTCGACGATATCGCCGACCTGATCGAAACGGCGCTGAACGGGGTGGAGGCGACCGATGTGTGGGAAGCCGAAAGGCTGACCTCCGTGCTGCTGCGGTTACCCCCGGAGTACCGCCAGGACGTGGAGACGATTCAAAACCTTTTGGTTGACACCCCTTCCGGCCACCGCGTGCCCCTTTCCCAGATCGCCCGCATCGATACAAGTGAAGGACCGCAGACCATCTTCCGCGAGAACCTGATGAGGCGGAAGATCATCCTCTGCAATGTGGTGGGACGGGATATCGGCCATTTTGTCCGAGAAGCCAGAGAGGCCATCTCCCGCAAAGTCTCCCTTCCCCAGGGCTACTACGTCACCTTCGGCGGCCAGTTTGAAAGCCAGCAAAGGACCACCAGACAGCTCCTGTGGATGATGCTCGTGGTGGGCCTCACCGTGGTGGTCCTGCTGTTCGCCTCGCTGGGGTCGCTGCGACAGTCCCTGCTCTTGCTGCTGAACATCCCCATGACCGTCGCCGGAGGCATCATCGGTCTGTTTCTGGTCGGGCAAACCGTAAACGTCTCTTCGCTGATCGGCTTCATCGCCCTGTTTGGAATCGCCCTGCAGAACGGCGTGATCCTGGTCGGAAAGATCAACGACCTTCGCAAGAGCGGCGTCGCACTGCACGAGGCCGTCATTCAGGGCGCAGCGTACCGGTTCCGGCCCATCCTGATGACCGAGCTGATCCTCATCCTGGGCGTGCTGCCGCTGGCCCTGGGAACGACCTCCGGTTCAGAGATCCACCGCCCCTTGGCCGTGGTCTATGTCGGCGGCTTTGTGGTGGCCATCTTCTTTGAACAGATCATTCTGCCGGTTCTGTACGAGATCTTCGCCAAGCTGAAGAGCGAACGCCTTACCGTTTCGCACTTGGCCGATCGGTGAGCGGCACGTCGGACGTGACTACCGATCGCCACCGGACGATACCGGTCAGTCTTGCCCCTGCAAACCGCCGCTAAGTAGCATTCCCTCGAGCTCTACGGTCCTGGCGCACAATTCCCTTAGATTGGCCAGGTAATCCAGGCTGGCGCTGAAGTACGTCCGCTGGACGGTCAGCAGCGTCAAGTATCCGAATTCCCCTTCACGATACCCGACCCTGATCATGTCCCGTGACTTCTGGGCATTGGGAAGGATTATCTTCTTGTAAGATACCACCTTCCGTCGGGCATTGGCGTATTGCTCGAAGGCGGCGACGAGCCGGTCGCGCAACTCCAGCTCGATCCGTTGCACCTCCCTCTGCGCAGCGATCAATTCGGCCTGGGCCTTGACGATGTTGCCCTGGTTGCGGTTGAACAACGGCAGCGGCAGGCCCAGGCCCACGTCGGCCAGACCCTCCTCGGTGGTGGCGTCGTACTTGGCCCACACGTCAACCTCGAGATTCGGCACCCGCTCGGCGTACTGCAGGGCCACTTCGCAGCGTGCCCGCTGGACACCGGCACGGGCCTGCGCCAACTCCGGGCTTTGGGTCCAGAGCCGGATGAGGGTCTCTTGCCAATCGAACTCCGGCAGCTCCGCGTCGACGTCGCCGGCCAGAGGGGCCGGCCCCATTTCCGGCCGCCCCAGCAGCCCTGTAAGCCGCCGCCAAGCGGCCTGGTGACGGTTGCCAGCTTCGTAGAGGCTGAGGTTGGCCACTTCGGCCTCGACGCCGGCCTGCAACACGTCGGCCTCGCTGACCTCCTGGGCGGCCCTGAGTTGCTCGGTAGCCTTCAAGCCTTCTGCTGCGATGCGGACCAACTGCTGGTTGACGTCGATCATCCTTTGGGCCAGCAGGACTTCGTAGTAACCCCCCCGAACGTCGTTGAGCACCCGCCACCGCTGCGCTTCGAAGCCGTAGCGGGCCTGTTGAACCTCATGGCCGGCCACGGCACGTCCGAGCCGGAGCTTGCCACCGGTGACAATCTCTTGGCTGAAGACCGCACCCTGCTGCCCGGAAGTCCCTTCCAGGCCCATGTCGCCGCCGGCGTATCCGATCCCGGGGTTCGGGTAGAGGCCCGCCTGAAGATATCCCCCTTGGGCAGCCCGCACCGCCATGCCCGCCTGGACCAGCGTGGGATTCGACTGCAAGGCGATCCACTCCAGGTCGTCCAGAGTCAGGGCAGCCCGAGAATCCTGCGGCTGGGAGGGAAGCGGCATGCCGGGCTTGATGACTTCGGGTTCCTGAGAAACCGGTTGGAGCAACGGCGGCGCCCCCTGGGGCAGCGAAGGTCCGGCCGGGGAGAAGGAGGGTGGCTCCGGCCGGAGTGTCACCACCGCCGTTTGCGTCTCGTCGGCCACGACGAGGCGGCAGCCCGAAACGGCAAGAGGTAGTAACATCCAAGCGATCACGCGGCGAGATTTCATCCGAGGAGTCTCCTGATTTTCGCAACTCACCTTGAACCTATGTCGGATGTTTCGATCATCCCGGTTGAATGGATTGTTCCGTAGCCGTTTCAGATACCCCAGCTTACCAAGCCCGCAGCCTTGCAGGTCGTATCGTGCCGTGGGTAATGTACAGGCGTGGTCTCCTCTGGATAAGGTAAGGTGCGACAGAAAAGGAGGATGACCGATCAGTCAGAACGGGAAGCAGAGGAGGCCCGGTCACGATCCCACACCCGAATGGGCACTGCCGCAATCTCGCAAATGCTGCGATCACCTCGTCGGTCGACCGCAGGCGGTCATCAGGCTGCTTCTCCGGCCTCTTGTGGAAGTCGATTCCCTTGAATTCCCTCTCCGTGGGCAGCCGCGTAAACCCTCTCTGGCTGACCGGATTTGTGGCCCACCGGGTCATTGTCAGCGGTTCTCGAAAGGGCACTTCAGCGGGGCGTCGGGATCGTTGCGAAGCCGGGCGACCAGGTCGGTGGCCAGCGACTTCAGATTCGACGTGGACCCGCGCCCTTGGGCGCCCCCGCCGTCGATGCTGACCCCCCAGGCCAGGCCGATTGTCCGATCACCGGTCTGGTCAACGGCCCGCTTGGCGAGACGCAGTGCCTCGGGGACGTTGCGCTGCCGCTGCCGGATCAGGGCCAGCAGGTAGTAGGTGTTGGCCGTCAGCGAGGTCAGGGCCGCGGCGCGGGGCTGTTCCCAGTCGGCGATCGCGCTGAAGACCTCGTCGGCCAGATCGAATCGGCCGCCGCGGAAGAACACCAGCCCGAAATCGAAGTAATACCACGCCGTCGCCCGGCTCAGGGCCGGCGTGGGGTGGAGCCGGCGGACACGCTCGTAGAAGGGCAGATAGAGTTTCATCCGCTCGGCTGGCGTTTGATGCCGCGCCCATTGCGCGTAGATCCGCCAGAAACGATCCTCTATCGGGTCGGCCGCCAGGGATCGGTCGGCCAGGGTTTTCAGGTAGGGCGTCATCTCCGGATCACCTCGGCTGGAGATATCCGCCAGCAGGGCGAACACGTCCATGGGGCTCATCTTTTTGAAGCGTCCGGCGGCGATCGCGTCCAGGACGGCCTTTTTGACCTGCTGGCGGGCCTTGCGAAAGGCCGCGTCCTTGGCCTCGAACCGCTTCAGATAGGAATGCACGCCGACCAGGAAACCCACCTGCTGCCGGTCATACGGGAGGGGATCCTGCTGGAGCAGCTCGACCACGGCCCGGGCGTGTATCGGATACACCTGGGCCAAGGTGCGCAAGTCGTCTTCGGTCGGCTCGCGGGTGCGGTTGCTGAAAATCTCGTTGCCGTAGGTAATCGAGAAGTAGGCCAGCACGTCCGGCTGGTCGGCGAAACGCTCGAACAGCTCTTTGACGGTGGCCACCGTAATGTCGCGCTGTTTCCGACAAGCGCAGCGCAGCACGGCGAGATCGACGATCGCCCGTTGCTGCAAATCGGCCGCCGGGCCGGGCAGTTCGAGCGTAGCGGGGAAGGTGCCGCCGGCGCGGATCTTGATCGGGCTGCGATGCATCAGTTGGGCGTAGGCCCGGCCGCCGGGCCTCAGCTTGCCGCCCTCGTCCGCCATCCCCAATGCCCGCCGCATCAGCCGGTTCGTGTCGCGGTACCTGTCCAAGTCGGTACGCGAAAACGTCGCAGATACGTGCGGCTCCAACTCTGCCAGCAGCTTCTCCAGTCTTGCCTGCGTCTGACGAAGATTGCCCTCATCCAGATCAAACTCGTGCAGCAACACGTTGAGTCGGGCGATCATGCCCACCGGGTGGTCTTGGTACTTTCGGGCGAGCTCTTCCATCGTGGCGGGCCCAACGGCGCGGCTCCCGTAATAGCTCACGTACGCGAACTCAACCGCCGGCTTGATCTTGCTCCCCTCGGGAAGCACGCGGGCGAACCAGCGGTGCAGCCCGGGCATGATCACGTTCGCAAACCAATCGTTGTGGTGCGGATAGTGAAGATTGTCGACGAACTCCTTCTGGCGGGCGACGCACTTGAGGTATCTCAGCGGCGTGTAATTCTTGTAGTCCAGTTCGGCAGCGGGAACGTCGGCTTGGTTGAGCACCAGCGGCGGACGCTGCCAGGCAACTCGTGAGGCAGCGGCCTCGGCCAGCAGGCGGCGGCTCGCCGCGGTGATCTGCTGCTGCCACTGCTGGTGGTCCTGCGGCAGGTCGATCGCGCAGGCGGCGATCCGGCTCGGGTCGAGACGATGGACGACGCACAGGCGAAGGCGCAGCCCGCCCGTAAGCGGCTCGAGGTGTGCGGTGAGCGTGTCGGCAAACAGCATGGGCGGGGCCTGCTGCCAAGTGGTGCCCGCCACGTTGTCCAGTCCCACCAGGGCGTCGAACTCGTCGCGCAACTGCGCCATGTCGGCGGTCACAAACACCGGGACCCCGGTCGCCTCGTGCACGGCGTCGATCAGCAACATCGTCGTCGGAACGCCCAGCGACGCAGAAACCGTCGGGGCCGTGGTCAGCCCGATCAAGGCTACGCCCGGATCGGCGTGGAGCGCCTTGGGGCTGCTGATGCCGTGCCATTTGTCCTGCTGGGCCCGGGCGGCGTAGTTGCTTACGGCCTCGGCAACTTCGTCGAAGCCCGCTCCCATCAGACAGCTCTGCATCCAGCGATACGGCTCCAGGAAGCGTTTGTCGCGGCGGATCGCCTGGCGGAAATGCTCGGCCGCGTCGAGATAGACTCCCTGGTTGTGCAGCAGCACGCCGCGGTAGAAGGGGCCGAGTGTCTCGGGCTGTAGCGGCGTATCGTCCTTGGCGGGTTCCGGGGCCGGCGGGCGGGTGGGCGGCTGCGATTGCGGGTCGATCCGCCGTTGAATCCAGCCGGCCATGGCGGCCCGCCCGGCGTCGGTCCGCATCTCGGCCGCCGTCCAGGTCCGGTAACCGACGCGCCGGCCAGAGTGCGTCTCCAGCAGCGAGACGACCGGCTGCGACGCCCCCTTGGGGACTCGCACGGTCAGGACGTAGCGGGCGCCGAGCATCGGCAACTTTTGGCGCTGGGCGTTGGTGAGGCCCTTGTCCATCATCCAGCGTTCCAGCACCAGGTCCTCGATGAAGCGGCGGCTCAGCATGGTGAAGCCGGCCTGCTTCAGGTCTTGCCCCAGGGCGATCAAGGCCGACTCGGTGGCTTGGGACAGCTCGTTGCCGGGCTGCTCGAAGACCGGTCTGGCGATTGCCAGGGTTGGGGCGTCCTTGTCGATCTCTGCGGGGCCCTTTTTGGCGGCGGAGACCGCCTGCCCGGCCAGGGACTTGAGTGTCCCGACCAGGTCGTCGGGATCGACCTCCGCTTGACGGACGGCGATCCCGCGGCCCGTGGCCGCCTCGACGACCTGGAGCACGGCCTGGTCGCCGCGGAGCCGGATCCAGACGAAGGCGTCCACACCCAGCAGCTTGGCCAGCCGGGTCTGGCGCCAGGCGTCGTCAGCCAGGGCCGACAGCGACAGCTCGCCCAGGACCATCTGCAACTGGCGGCGTTCGAGGACCTCGACTTGCGGCTGCTGCGAGAGTTCGACGATCAGCAGGTCCGTCAGACCCTCGTCCGCCGCACCGTCGCGATATACGGTGCCGCTTAGGCGGATCGTCTCAGCGGCGGTGCTGGCCGTGAGCAGTTGAACCAGTACAATACTGAGCAGGATCGGGACGTATTTCATGGCTATCTCCGCGGCTGATCTGAGGGATGGGGCTGCTTGCCGGCGGACTGCTCGGAGGCTGGCAGAACATTTACGAAAGACGCAGAATCGATACGGTAGAGCCCTTTGTTCGTACCGACGAACAAGTACTGGCCGACGGGACACAGGCTGTGTATTGCGAGATCCAGTTCACTGAAGATACACGAAATGTTGTTTGACCCGGGTTTGCTGACATAGAGCCCGTTGCCCGTGGCGAACACCAACTGCTCATGCCAGAGTGTGAAGTCATACACGTAGTTGAGGTCAACGCCTTCATATTGCAGGAGTTCCCCGCCGGATTGGTCGGTGAGGGAGACCGAATGTACGGCGAGGCGCCGTGGTTTGCAGGTGTACCGCAAAAGGCTGTTTCGCTCGCGTAGCGTGCGGGATCTCCAGGTTTGCAGTGAGATCGGGTTCTTTGGATTGGGGATCAGGCGGGGTTTGCTCTGGTAGTATTGATGGAAGCTGAGCCCGAGATCGCAATTCCTGATCCGTTTCTCGACCGGATCCAGGGCATAGAAGCGGCACAACCCGCCGCCTTTTTCCTGAAGCCCGATGAAGAATTCGCGGCCGTCGGAGCAAATCGTTCGCACGTTATTGGTGGGCAAGGTTGAATTGGCCTGCGAGTACCTGATCGTGTCTGAGGTTTTCCCATCGATCAAGAGCAGACCTCCGCCGGCCGTGCTGACTGCAAGGAAATCGGAGGAAGCGGCGATGTCGGTTGCCGTGCCGCCGGTGCCACCGAGGCGCGCGGCAGTTTCCGCTTCGACGTCCAGGGAGAACACCCATCCGGACCGGCCCCGGAAGGAGCCGCCGGATTGGAGCACCCAGACCTTGTCAAAGGCATGCAGCAGTTTCCCTACCCGCGATTCCTGCCCGGTCGAGCCCAGATCAATCCTGCGAAGCTCCGTCAGATCGAGTCGCGGGGCCGCGTCGAGCTCGAACTGGAACTTGTTCTTCCACCGGGCCAACTCCATTCGCGTCCGGTCTGCGGCTCCGCTCCAGGTGTAGCCGTCGAGGAACTGGGACACCAATTGGTGGCCCTCCCGGTATTCGCCTCGCCGGTCAAGGTGCGGGATGAGAATTGAAAGGCACGACGTGAGGCTGGACGAACCGTAGTTGCCGATGCGGAGATGATTTGCTGCGTACGTCTTGCACAAAGAGAAGCTCTCGTCGCTGAGCCCGCGGTCGTCCTTCATTTTCGCGTAGTCGCCGAGGATATCCAGGATGTGCACCGCGGAGTTGCAGCGATGGAAGTCCTTTCCATATTCCTCGTAGACCGCCGGGATCAGGTCGATCATCATCCGAAGCTGGGAGAGGCACGCCGGGTCCTTGCCTTCGCTGTGATAGTAGATCAATCCCCGCTGGTAGTGGCCCAGAAACTTCAGAAAGGCGGAGTCACTGTCGATCAGGCCATCGGCAAACAGGACGCCCTTCCGAGTGATGTCGGCGTCGCCCTTGTGCTGTTGCAGGTATCGCTGGATGGACCCGAGGAGATCGGACACCTTGCGGAGATGGTC
>CAZUAM010000154.1:0-12313 GCA_964618095.1 uncultured Planctomycetaceae bacterium
ATCGCCGTTGACGGGAATCTTTCTGTCGGTACAATAATTGCATGTCGAAGGAGCGAGGCAGACCACCCAAACGGGCTAATCAAGTCAGGCGGCGCTACCTCCAGGTTCGCGTGAACTCGGCGGAAAAGACTGCATTTGATGCTGCCGCTGACTTGGCTGGGCTCGGGCTGTCCACCTGGGTGCGCGAACGCCTTCGTTTGGCAGCCTTAACAGAACTGCAGGCTGGCGGCCAGCCTGTGCCGTTTCTGGGCTCCAAGACAAAGCGCCAGACTTGAGAAAACTCGCGTTTGTCGTGGCATTGCGCGCGAAATCAGCGCAGCCGCTAGACCGGTGCAGTCGGTAACCGCATCCGGTCGCCTTTTCCGGTCAAATTGCCCTCGCGACGGGGTACATTCTGCGTTAGAATAACGTGGTTGTGCTTCAAACGCCTTATCAGGACGTCGGGCGATGGGAAACATGGACGGCTGGGACGTGGCCCTGCTGGTGGTGGCCGGATACGTGGCCCTGGTGACGCTGGTGCGGCTGATGATCCGCCGCCGTAACCAGATGCTGGACGAGTTTCGCCGCGAGCTGAAGAAGGAAAAGCGGCGCAAGCAGGCGGAAGAAAGGGAGCGGAAGTTCCGGCGTCAGAAGGCCGCGTAAGACGCCCCAACACAACTCCTCTCCGCTTGGGGAGAGGTTGGGTGAGGGGTGCGTTGAAGGTGATTCCACCCTCACCCCATCCCTCTCCCAAAGGGAGAGGGGGGGCGCATTTGCTCCATGCCCAGACGCCTTCACATCCAGACGGTCGGCTGCCAGATGAACGTGCTCGACAGCGAGTTGGTGGCCGCCGAGCTTCTTGCGGCCGGATATGAGCTGGTCGAGAGTCCGCGGCGGGCCGACACGATTCTCTTCAATACGTGCAGCGTCCGCCAGCACGCCGAAGACAAGATCTACAGCGCCCTGGGCCGGCTGAAGCACGTCAAGCAGCAGCAGCCGCAGAAGATCATCGGCGTGTTGGGCTGCATGGCACAGAAGGACCAGGAGAAGATCTTCCGGCGGGCGCCGCACGTGGACCTGGTGGTCGGCCCGGGCCAGTTGGGTCAGCTCCCGGGGCTGCTGGAGCGGATTGCCGCCGGCGAGGGTCCGCGGATGGAAGTCAGCCTGGATCGCAGCTCGGGCAGTCGGGCGTCGGTTCGGCGGAGCTATCAGCCGCATGATCCGCTTCGGGTCGTGGAGGCTCGGTCGGTGCCGCACCAGGCGATGGTGCGGGTGATGTTCGGCTGCGACAAGTTTTGCACGTACTGCGTGGTGCCCAGTGTGCGGGGGCCCGAGCAGAGCCGGCCGGCCGCAGAGATCGAGGCCGAGGTTCGCTGCCTTGCCGGGCAGGGATGTTTGGAAGTGACCTTGCTAGGGCAGACGGTCAACAGCTACCGGGACGAGAGCGGCGGCGGGGTGGTCGGGCTGGCCGAGCTGCTCTACCGGCTCAACGAGGTGGAGGGTCTCAGGCGGCTGAAGTTCGTGACCAACCACCCGCAGCACGTGACGCGGGAATTGATCGAGGCGGTCCGCGATCTGCCGAAGGTCTCGCCCTACCTGCACGTGCCGGCCCAGAGCGGATCGAACCGGATCCTGCGGCGGATGAAGCGGGGCTACACCGCCGAGGAGTACCGCGAGATGCTTGCCGAGATCCGCTCGGAGATTCCCGAGGCGGCGGTGACCAGCGACTTCATCGTGGGCTTTCCCGGCGAGACGCACGAGGACTACCGGCAGACGGTCGAGCTGGTCCGCCAGGGGCGGTTCAAGAACTGTTTCATCTTCAAGTACAGCCCGCGGCCGAAGACCAAGGCCGCCGAGCTGTACGCGGACGACGTTCCGGAGGAGGTGAAGCGGCGGCGGAACAACGAGCTTTTGGCGGTGCAGAACGCGATCAGCCTGCAGGACAACCAGCCGCTGGTGGGCCGCCGGGTGGAGATCCTCGTCGAGGGCCCCAGCAAGCTAGGCCGCAAGCAACCACCCGGTGGAGACGTAGTCCAACTCGTAGGCCGCACGGTGTGTGACCGGATCGTGGTGTTCGAGGGGCCCAGACACCTGGCCGGACAGCTTCTGCCAATTTCCGTGCAAAGGGCGGACGCGGTCACGTTGTTCGGGAAGCCAACATAGAACCGGAAGTACCGAACGCCACGAGAGCGTACGTGGCGGACGCAGATACGTCCGCGGCGCACGGACGAACAGAGCGTTTGGTCAACGCCCGCTTTACAACCCTTCTTATTAGTGGAAGGCCCACCCTCTTGAGCGGCCAGTTGCTAACAAGCCTTCGCGACCGTATTAAACGAAAGTTGATGGTGGCGATCAGGACTCTCTCCACGCCCCTTGCCACTGGAAGGAGGATACCCTAGCCTAATAATGAGGGGAGAGCGAACCGCACGGTTGCACTTTCGCTCATTGCCATGCCCCAATTACCCAACGGACATCCAATGACTGAAGTCCCAGTCCGGTTTCAGGTGTGCTACTTCGGCGACTTCTCAGGCGTAGAGCCTACGGCAGAAACCATCGCCTCTCTTGCGAAAGAATTCAGCGACAGAAAACTGCTGCCGGGCACCTACCAGGAAATCGGGGCGCGCGGGCCCAGGATGAGGCTGAGCCTTCGGACTGCCGACAATGAATGGGTGGTCGATTTGGATAGTCATAGAATCGACTTGCAGAAGAATGCCACTTCAGCCGGCGCTGACAACCTCGGGTCGCTTGAGCGGTTCTTTCCCGAGGCGCGCGAGATCATGGCCCGGACGCTGAAGGTCTTTCCTGTGAAGGGAAACAGGCTCGCCTTGGTCACCAAGGTCTGGCTGCTGAATTTGAGCGACGAGGCACTAAAGCGGGCGTACTCGCAACTGTTCAATCCGCTACCGTACTACGCGGAATCCCCACCTGCGGCTTGGAATTCGCGGACTGTAACGCGTGTTCCGGAACATTTCGGGGATACGCATGAGACCATGAATGTGATACTGACGACAGATCGCGCTAAGCGGCGATTCCTGTTCGATCCCTCTCAGCCGGCCTTCGACAGCATCCAGGTTGAAGTTGATATCAATACCTACCAAGCCAACACAGAGACACGGTTCACTGCAGAATCCTTGCCGGACTTTCTCGATCGCGCGATGGAGCTTCGAAGCATCCTTCTCCACCAACTTTCGGAGCGTCTCGATGGATGACGCCACAAATGTCGATCGATCCGTATTTCAGACCGAGAAGCCGCTCCTCGGCGCCGATGAGAGCGCGACTGAACGCAATCTCGAGAGCCGGCGCAATGAGCAACCGTTCGCGCCGTACGGCATCTTTCGTGATGGATCCGCGTGCGAGAGCGAAGAGGACTTGCTCGGGGCTGACGACAATGCGACAGAGGGCGGTGTCGAGAACCGGCGCAATGAGGAACGGTTGGCCCAACTCCGGCAATTCACGGCGCGCGTAGTGGCGCTCACGCGCGAATGCATCTTCGAGTTCGGATTCGAGAACGAGCTCGATTCGTTCCTTCGGGAATCCTTGGCAAACAACGCCATGGCAACCAGGCAGTGGCTAAACGAGATCTTCCTTAGGCATTTCGACGATGTGGCTGTCGTGGTGGGAATCCTTCGTGCAATTGCCCATCTCGAATACGCTGACGTCTACCCAACGGGGCCAACGATGGCCCTGGCGGCGCTCAAGCATTGCGACATCGAGGTGCGGGACTGTGGCATCCGGGCCTTCGAGAACTGGGAGTCGCCGGACGGCCTAAAGTACTTGAGCGTTATAAGTTGCGACGAACCCTGGCTCCGGGACTATCTCGAACGAGTGATGGTCGATCTCGGCAAGAGGCGTCAGGATGTTGCTGCTGGTGCGGAAAATTGAGCGCGCGAAGTGGGATCGCAGGAAGTCCGACGCTATACAGGATACGCCGGCCGATGCGATCACGAGTTGCATGAGGACCTCACGCAACAAGCTCTCCGTCTGGCGCATCGGCGCCGAGGACCAGTTGCCGAATGCCATCCTTGCGATGGTCGCCGTGGGAGAGAAACTCGAATCCATGGACTTCGCCATCCTCCGCGGGCGCGAGCTAGAAGCACACGGCCTGGATGCTAAGTGCTCGCCCGGTGGGACGTGTGTGAAGGACATGATCGATTCTCACTATGACATTGTCGATCTCACGTATTCCACGCTCGGGAGGGTTGCGGGGATTATCCTGGCCATCGTCAAAGAAGAGAGAGTTGAGCGGCGCACGAAGGCTGAGTTGCGCGAAATCCTAATGTCGGCGATCGAGGCAGAGCGACTCAGTCCGGCGGATCTTGCGGAAAAGCTGCGTGTCAAACTCTTCCCCGCAAAGAAACCGTAATGTCCTTCTTGACGCCTCTTCGCCTGCGACCGGGCTGAGGAATGAGTGAGCCGCGATTCGAATTGCTTCGGAGCGTTCTTCGGGTGCCGCCTCGACTGCCCGATGCACCGGAGGGCGCTGCCGACCTTGACGAGTCGCCAGCACCACTCGGCCTACGCTGGCGAGACGCCGGTGCCACCCCGTCGGCAGGTGCAGCTTCATGGGGCCGAGACGATGCCGCTCAGCTCGATCAGGTAGAGCTGGCGGCCGTGGCCGGCGTGGGGCGAGTCGATGACGACCTTGGTGCCGTCGGGGCTGAAGCGGGGATGGGTGTCGCAGCGCCACTCGCCCGAGTACTCCGGCGGAGAGTGAAAGTGGCCCAGCGGGACGATGCGGCTGGTGGGGACGTGGAACAGGTAGACGTGCTGCTGGCGGTTGGGGCCCATCGGGTAGGTGTCGTTGAGGATCCACTCGTTGCCCGGCAGGTAGGTGCAGTGGCCGTTGTGGGTCATCAGGCCGCGGCCGACGATCTCGACCTTTCCGTCGGTGCGGTCCTCGAAGAGATAGAAGGCGCTGAAGTGGGACGGGTGCCGGGACCAGGCCAGGATGTGCCGCGGGTCGCGCCAGATGAAGTGGGAGGTGTAGCCGGAATGGTCCACGATCCGGATGTCCGAGCCGTCGTCGTCGGCGGTCAACATCCGGGTGCCGAAGCCGCCGCGGCCCTTCAGGCGCCAGCGATGGAGGAACTCGAATCGGGCCCCGTCCGGGCTGACCAAGAGGTGGTTGAAGTAGTGCTTGGCCTTGGAAAGGTCGGCCCGGGGATAGGGGATCCTGGCGACGTCGGCCAGGGGGACGATCAGTCTCTGCTGGCCGGTTTCGAGGTCGATGCGGAAGATGCCGGAGTCTTTGGGGGCGAGCTGATCCCGGTACGGGTCGGGCAGACCGGCGTAGCCGTAGCCGGGCCGCATGTCGTTTACCCGCCGGAAGTCGGGGGAGACGGCCCAGCGGCCGTCGGGGCTGACCGTGTAGACCGGATGCGGGAGCGTACGCCGCTTGCCGGTTTTCACGTCGAGGATATGGCAGACGTAGCGGCCCTCGTGGCGGTCGTTCCAGAGGACCTCGGTTTTGGAGCCGGGACGCCACTGTAACATGCAGCCCTGCTGCCAGCACCACGCCCGGGACTCGCCCAGCTCGATCCACTTGTCGTTTTGCTGGAGGTCTACCATGCCGACCTTGACGAGGTCGTCGGGCTTGGGGCTGCGGTGCTGGAAATCGACTTGCATGCCGAGCACGTAGCGCCCGGTGGGATCGAACTCGAGCTTGTCGTAGTAGCCGAACCAGTGGAACTTGGGTCCGCGGGTGATGGCGCGGACCGGCGGGAGGTTTTGGTTCGGCGCGGAGATGGCTTGTTGGAAGGTCGGTTCCGCCGCGGGTGTCGCCGTGCCGAGTGTGAGGGCGGCGGCGCAACTGAGCAGGAACGTGGTGCCCCGTTGGTGCATCGGGTGGTCAACCTTTTCTCGTGGGAGAGCCGTTGGGGGCAGCGGAGGTGATCGGGTGTGTCTGTGTTTTGGCCGTGCCGCTGCCATACTACCCCAACCGGCCGGCCGCCACAATGGGCCGATCCACTGCCGAGTTCCTGTCACAAAGCAGTCTGGGCGGGACCGCCGTGGTCTTCTCTGCGGGGATTCTGACCGCAATCGGAGATCCCCAGTTTGCGCGAGACGGTTCCGGCCCGCGCCACGATCCCCACCCGGGCGTTTCTGAGGGTCCGGTGGGTGCCGAGACGAGCCTCAAGGTGCGGAGGACGCCCGGCGGGGCACGTGCCATAGTCCGGGCGTGGAGGCTGCGGCGGAGCAGGACGTGGGGTTCCCAGAGGGCGTGCAATGCACTACAATAGTGTCGATTGGGCGCCTTGGGCACTGGTTTGGGAGAGGGCGTCGGCAGGAAAGGCCGGTTGGGGAGAGAATCCTTGTGATGGTCAAGCGTAGAGCAGCCGGGTTTACGCTGATCGAGCTGCTGGTGGTGATGACGATCATCGGCATTTTGGTCGCGCTGTTGTTGCCGGGGGTGCAGGCCTCGCGGGAGGCGGCCCGGCGGGCGACTTGCGTCAACAACCTGAAGCAAATCGGGCTGGCGGCCCAGGGCTTTGAAAGCGTCCACCACAGGTTTCCACCCGGCTATCTGGGGCCCATCCCACAGGGCACGGGTGAATCGTGGGACGGCCAATGGACGGGCTCTCTGGTCTACTTGCTGGCCTACCTCGAATTGAAGGACGTTCGGGCTCGGGTTGACACGGACAGACCGAACCACGGAAGTATATCCCTGTTGGACCTGGATCGGGTGGGGGACGAGTATTGGGACCGGGACCAAGCTTGGACAGCAGCCCAGACCAAGATCGCTGCCTTTGTGTGCCCGTCGGGTGACCCGTACGCCTCGGATCATACTTTCGTCCTCAGGCACCATTACTACGCCCCCAACGAGGGAAAGATCCACTGCGTCGGTGGTTACTTTGCAGGTGGAGAAGGCAACGTGCTGGGCCGGACCAATTACCTGGGCGTTGCGGGTGGAATCGGCCGCACCGACTGTCCCAGTTGGGACCGCCGGGCCGGCGTGTTTACGAATCGTTCCAGGGTCGGTCTGAGCGACATCCGGGACGGCTCCAGCAACACGTTATTGTTTGGTGAAGCCACGGGCAAGATCCGCACGGGAACGAACAAGACACACTATGGCTTCTCCTGGTTCGGCTGTGGAGTGATGTGCACGGCCTGGGGATTCAGTGAGGACGTCTGGCACACCTTCGACAGTGAACACCCGGACATTGTCCATTTCTGTTACGCAGACGGGTCGGTCCGTTCCTTGAACAAGATCATGGATACGGATACGCTGATTTCACTGTCGGGCATCAGCGAGGGCGACGTGGTGGAGTCCCAGCGGTAACCGCTAACCTTCGTCTGATTCGGGATTCCCGTGCAAGTGCGCTTGGCGCGGGCGATTTGCAGAAAGTGTGGACGTTTCCCGAGGTACGAAAACATGCGAACGGTTTGGTCGATCTTGTTCCTGGTGCTCTTGCTAGGCCCGGTTTCAGGCTGTGGAAGCGGCTCGGGCGTGGAGATCCCGGAGAACCCGGCGCCCAAGCCGGAAGCTGAACCGGTCTCGACCTCGGGCTCGCTTCCTGCGGATCCGGATCCTGCCGATTCGCCGTGACGCTCGGCGGTGTGCGTGGCCACTCGCTTCGCATAGAGCCGCGACCGGTGGTTACGACCGGTGCGATAACTTGCGGTTTCTACGATCCTTGGGCGCGACCGCCGGTCGCGGCTTTATGAGGCTGCGCGGCGTCAGGCCTCGCGGTAGTCGTTGGTGCCGTCTTCTACCGTCTCCCTGCCGAAGAGAATTGCCAACTCGCGGCCGCGGGAGAGCCAATAGCCGGCGAAGTAGACCGCCACGCTCAGCAGGAGGGGCAGGAGGACCCGGGCGAGTTGGCTGGGCAGTCCGCCGGCAGGGGCCATTTGCCGGAGCAGCCAGAGCGTGCGGTACCCGACGTTGGCCATCAGCAGCGTGGCGACGATCGTTCGCAAGGCGGTGGCGGCCAGGACGTTCCAGCCCAACGGGCCCTTGCGGCGGGTGAAGATCCAGATCAGGAGCAGTAGCTGGACGGCGGCCGAGATGGACGTGGCCACGGCCAGGCCGGCTTCCTCCAACGGCGTCCAAATCAGCGAGAGGTTCAACAAGAGGTTCAAGCCCACCACCCAGGCGGCGACCCTGGCCGGCGTGCCGCAGTCGCCCAGCGCGTAGAACCCGCGGATCACCACCGGCAACGCGCAGAAGGCCCAGACACCGGTGGCGTAGCAGGCGATCATCCGTGCGGCCCGGAGGGTGTCGTCGGGCGTAAACTGGCCGCGCTCGAAGAGGAGTCTGGCCAGGGGCTGGGCGAGGATGATCAGTCCCGCACCGGCCGGCACACCGAGACATATGACCAGGCGCAGCCCGAGCGTCAGGTCCCTGCCCAGCTTGGCGCGATCGCCGCGGGCGGCGTGGCGGGAGAGCAGCGGAAAGATGGCGGCGGCCACGGCCATGCCCAGCACACCTACGGGGAAGTGGTAGAGCCGTTCCCCGTAATAGATGGCCGCCGCGGCGCCCTGTTGGAGCGGATAGCTGACGGCGCCTCCAAGCCAGGTGATCGGCGGCGGCCCGCCGGGCCCGACCGGCGCGGCCAGGCCCCAGGCGATCAGGCTGTCGCAGAAGGTATTGATTTGGGTGACGGCCAGGCCGGCGAGCATGGGGGCCAGGGCCCGGCCGATCTGCCCCAGGCCCGACCGGGCGGCCGACCAGTTGTAGTCGAAGCGGAATCCCATGCGGCGCAAGACGGGCAGTTGCACGCCCAGTTGCAGCGCGCCGGCTACCAGGACCGCGACGGCCAGCATGTAGGCCTGAGCCGGCTTGTCGGGTGCGCAATACCACGCGATGAGAGCGGCCAGGAGCCAGCAGACGTTCAAGACCACGGGCGTGAAGGCGGGGACGCTGAAGTGCGAGAGGGCGTGGAGCGTGGCGGTGACCTGGGCGGCCAGGCAGATCAGCAGCAGGTAGGGCAGCATCACGGCGGCCAGTCCCATCAACAGCCCCATGCCCGGCAGGTCTCCCCAAACCAGCCACACCAGGCCGAACAGCAGCTCGCCGAGGACCACCAAGGCGGCGAGCACGACGGTCAGCCAGGTGAAGGTCACACTGGCCAGTCGCCAGGCGTTTTTTCGGTCTTTTTCGAGCTGGGCGGAGAGGACGGGGAGGTAACTGGCCGTCAGCGCCCCTTCGCCGAAGAGGCGGCGGAAGAGGTTGGGGATGCGATAGGCGATCACGAAGGCGTCCATCACCCCCCCGCCCGCCAGACCCAACAACGCCGCGGTGGCGATGTCGCGGCACATGCCCAGCAGGCGGCTGGTCAAGGTTCCCAGGCTGGTGATTCGGGCCCCGGCGATCAGTGGGTGTCGGCGGGAAGGGCTCATGCGGGCAATCGTAGAGGGTAGGGGTGGTTCTGGGAAGGCGAGGAGGGGAATGCAGAATGCTGAATGCTGAATGATGAATGATGGATGATGGATTGGGAAATGGGGGGACGTGCGGGTTGCTTTTGTGGGCGTGGTCCGGTAGGTTACGCGGTGTTTCTCATTGGAAAGGAGACGGAGCATGTTTACTCGCGTTGCTGTTTTCCTGATGGTGTTGACTGGTTTGCCGGCGGGTGCGGCGGCGGCCGACGAGCCGCTTTTTCCGTTTGTGATCTCCTATGAGACGCCGGAGAACGTGACCAACCTTTCCGGCTGGCTCGAGCGGCCGGCGGGCCGGCGGGGTTTTGTGCGTACCGAGGACGGGCACCTGGTCACCCGGAACGGGCCGATTCGTTTTTGGGGCACGAACCTCTGCTTCGAGGCCTGCTTTCCCAGCCACGAGCAGGCCGAGCGGCTGGCCGCCCGGCTGGCCCGGCTGGGGATCAACTGTGTGCGGATGCACCACATGGATGCGCGCTCGATCTGGGGCGACAGCCCCAACAAGCTGGTGATCGATCCGAAGAAGCTGGAGCGGCTTGATTACCTGATCTATCAACTGAAGCTGCACGGCGTCTATACCAACATCAACCTGCACGTCTCGCGGTGGTTCGGCGAGGCCGAGGGGTTCGTGGCCCGGGAGGCACGCCCGAACTATGACAAGGGGCTGGACAACTTCGAGCCGCGGATGATCGAGCTGCAAAAGAAATACGCCCGGGATCTGCTTACGCACGTCAACCCCTACACCGAGACTCCCTATACTCGGGAGCCGGCCGTGGCGTTGGTGGAGATCAGCAACGAGGACGCCCTGTTTGCGATCTGGGGCGGCAGACAGCTCGATCGGTTGCCGGAGCCCTATGCCACGACGTTCGGGAAGCTGTGGAACGCCTGGTTGCGGAAGAAATACGGCGACACCCGGCGGCTCCGCCGGGCGTGGAACGCCGGCCAGTGGCCGCTGGGCAAGGAGATGCTCACCGGCGGCGATTTCTCCAAGCCCCTTGCCGCTGCCTGGAGCATGGAGCGTGACGACCGGACCGGGGTCGAGTGGTCGGTGAAATCGGAGGGGCCGGAAGGCAGGCGTTGCCTTCAGATCGTGGTCAGCCGCCAGGGCCGCGTCGCCTGGCGGCCGCAGCTTTCGCACGGGGGGCTTTCGCTGAAGAAGGGCTCGCCGTACACCTTGAGCTGCTACCTCCGCTGCGACGGCAAGCGAGAGGTGGGTATCAACTGCATGATGGCCCACGATCCCTGGCAGCGGCTGGGACTTTCGACCAGCGTGGGCGTGGGGCCCGAGTGGAAACGCTACCGGCAGACGTTCGTGGCCGAGCAGGACGACGCCCAGGCGCGGATCACCTTCACCGGCCTGAAGCCCGGGAAGTACGAGTTGGCGGAGGTGTCGCTGCGGCCCGGCGGGATCGTGGGTCTTAGGGCGGAGGAGCGTTTGGAAGACGAGAGTGTGCCCGTGCTCCGGCGCAGCGAGTTGAATCTGACCCGGGCGGCGCGGAACGATTTCATCGATTTCCTCTGGGACACCGAGCGGGACTACTGGTGGGGGATGTACCGTTTTCTGAAGGACGAGCTGGGTGTCCGGCCGCTGGTATCGGGGACGCAGCTCAGCTACAGTCCGGTGCACGTCCAGGCCGGGCTGGATTACATCGACGCCCACGCGTATTGGAAGCATCCGCACTTCCCCGGGCGGCCGTGGGACGGGCAGAACTGGACGGTGCACAACGTGGCGTTGGTGAACAGCCCGGGCGGCACGCTGGCCAGCCTGGCGGGCCGGCGGGTGCGCGGCCAGGCGTACACGGTGAGCGAGTACAACCACCCGGCGCCGAACGCCTACGCGGCGGAGGGTTTTCCGATGATTGCCGCCTTCGGGGCGTTTCAGCGGTGGGACGGGATCTTTCCGTTTGCCTATTGTCACAACTCGGAGTTCGAGCCGCGGCGGATCACCAGTTTCTTCGACATCAAGAGCGACACGGCGAAGATCGCCCACACGCCGGCCTGCGCGGCGCTGTTTGTCCGCGGCGACGCCGCCGGTGCCCGCAAGACCGTGCGGGTTCCGCTTCCGCCTGACGCAGAGAGAAGGAAGCTCTACGAGACGCTCAGCGCATGGAACCTGACGGCCGAGGGCTTCGGCCTTGGCCCCCGGCGGTCGCTGGTGCACGGCGTTGCCCTGGAGCTGGGCAAGGGCGGGCCGCAGGCCGCCTCGGCGGCTGTGAAGGACGCCAAGGTTTTCGTTTCCGACACGGGCCAGCTCCGCTGGGACGTTTCGGAAGCGGGCGCCGGCTACTTCGTTGCCGACACGCCGCGGACAAAGCTGTTCACGGGATTCGTCCGCGGCCGCACCTTCCCGCTCGGCAAGCTGACGCTGAAGATAGGGAAGACGCGGCTCGACTGGGCCACGGTCTCGATGGTCTCGATCGACGGCAAGGGGTTTGACCGTCCGGGGCGGATTCTGATCACCGCCACCGGCTGGGTGCAGAACCAGGGCGCCCAGTTGGAACACCTGGCCAACGATCGTGTCACGCTGCGGGACAGGTGGGGCAGCAAGCCGGTGCTCTGCGAGGGCGTGCCCGCGGAGATTCTTCTGCCGGTGGCGGCCGAGCGGGTTGGATTCTACCCCTTGGACGAGTCGGGCAATCGCCGCGGGGCCGTTTCCTGCGGCCAGCGCGGCGGCAAGGCCCTACTGACGCTCGGGCCGGGGCACAAGACGGTGTGGTACGAGGTGGAGATTCGGTAAGACCGACACGATGGCCAAGCGATCACCCTATCAGCAACGCGTGATCCGCGACTATTACCGGAACCAGGACGCGATCTTGATTCAGCGGCTGGGCGACCTGGTGACCGACCTGTATTTGGCCGAGGGGAAGGCCCGTGTACGGCTCTGGAAGCGGGTGGCGACGACGCTGGAGAGGCTCAGGGTGCCGGGCGACCAAGTTCGGCACGTCGTCGAGAGCGACAA
>CAZUAM010000155.1:0-2069 GCA_964618095.1 uncultured Planctomycetaceae bacterium
CGGCCGCCCAACGGTGTTTAGCGGCCGCCGGTACGGCGGCCTGAGCCTTGCGCAACCCAAGGACTGTCAGAAAAGCAGCTTGCGCCCTGAAACGATCCCCCGTCCGTAAGCCCAATCCTGCCTATCGACCACCGGCCGCCAATTGCCCGGCGGCTGCCAGCCGGATGATCAGCCGCTCCAGGATCAGCCGGGGGGGCAGGGCACTAGCGCCCTTCAGGTCGAGATCGGCCTGAAGCAGCCAGCGGTAGAGTTGGCTGCCGCGCTCACGCCCCAAATGCCGGAGCTGCCCCTCCGCCTTCCGCAGCACGAACGATCGGATTCCCGCCTGCTCCAGCGCCGCTCTCACGGTCATCCGGCGCCCGGCCGCTTCGGCCTGGCGGACCAGTCGGGTGGCAGCAGCCAACCGACGCAGCGACGCCGAGAGCTGGGCCAGCAGTCCGACCGGGCTCTCGCCGGAGGCCAACAGGCGGTCGAGCTGCGTCATTGCCCCCCGGAGCTCGCCGGCCAGGGCGGCATCGAGCATCTCCCAAGTGGTCCTCGCCCGCCAACCACCCACCAGGCGACCGACCATTTCGGGTTTAATTTTGCCTTCCGGGCCGGTCAGCAGGGCCAGCTTGGCCAATTCCTGGTCGAGCAGTCCCAGCTCCAGCCCGATCATCTCCACCAACGTCTCGGCGGCCGCCTGGGGCAGTTCTACCTGGTGGGCCTGTCGGGCCCAGGCCCCGAGCCATCGGGCGACTCGCGCCGCAGCAGGGCACTTGCAGTCGATCGCCAGCCCCTCGGCGGCCACCGCCTTGTAGAGCCGCGTGTTGCCGGGGAATGACTTCACGTCCAGCACCAGCACGCCACCGCCGGCAGGCCGGGCCACGTAATCCTCCAACTGCCCGCGGTAGCGGCTGACGAACTCGTCGGCCCGCTGGACCACCACCAGCCGCTGCCCCGGTCCGAACATGGCCACCGTGGCCAGCTCCCCCAGCACGTCCGCAAGCTCGGCTGCGGGACCCTCGAAGGTCGAGAGCGAGAAATCCCCCTCATCGCCGCCCAGCACCGCCCGCCGAATCCCCAGCAGGGCCTGCCGCCTCAGGAACGGCTCGTCCCCGAACACCACACAGACGGCTCGGGGGCGGTGCTTCTGCGGTTGGGCAAGGTAGTCGAAGGCGTGGACGACTTTCGCGGCCATGCCGTTAGTATACGGCGGAAGACGGAAGGGGGAAGGTGGCGACGGGGAAACCGACGGTTACTGGGCAGTGCCGAGCAGACAGGGCCGAGCAGCCAGGGCCGCCCCGCTTGCCACTCGCTCTTCCCGCGGACATTCGATACTGTGGAAAGCCGCCACCGGCGATTGCGCCCCTCTGTCACATTGCGGGAGCTTGGTATCGACAAGGCTCCAAAATCTGCATCCCCGGATCGGTGGGTGCCACACCATCGGCCCCTGAGAAGTGCGGGTTGTCGGCCCGAGGTGCCGTCTCATTTCGCTCGCCAGCGACGGGTGTTCGGGGCGCTGGTTAATGAGACAGGTCTTGGGAATGGGAACTACTTGGGGCTGGCTGATGAGGCCCTTTGCAGCTCGTGCCCCGAGTTAGGAAGGTATTTTGGGACGCTGCGGCTGTACCGTGTCCGAACCTGATCTCTTCCTTGTTCGGGGACAACCTACTCGCGTTGCAGCATAAGGCTGCCTATACTGACTGGCGTATCGCCTTCGGCGTGTAGAGGGCATGATCATGCACGATTCCCGTCCGCCGAAACCCGAGCGTCGCCTGGTTCAGTTCAGTCGGCGGACGCTGCTGATCTTCGTGTCCGAGGCAAGTAGACTCTCTGCAAGGAGATTTGCTATGAAGAATTCTGCAATTTGGTCCGTGGTGCTCGTATTGGCCGTCTTGACGGCGGGTCTCGCATCGGAAGAGGTGGCTCCCGCAGAAAAGGAGGCGACTCCCCCAGCGGCAAAGGTCGTCAGCAACAGCATCGGCATGAAGTTGGCCTTGATTCCAGCGGGCGAGTTCAAGATGGGCAGCGGTGAGTCGGCGAAGGACACGGCGGCGGATGAAGCCTGCAAGCTGGAATCCTTCGAC
>CAZUAM010000155.1:2079-12274 GCA_964618095.1 uncultured Planctomycetaceae bacterium
ACACCACTTCGAGGACGAGCATCCGCAGCACCGCGTGCGGATCACGCGGCCGTTCTACCTGGGCACCTACCACGTCACGCGGGGCCAGTTTCGGCAGTTTGTCGCCGACACGGGGTACAAGACGGACGCGGAGATCGGATATAAGGGAAGAAAGCCGGGGGGCACTGGCTGGGACCCCGACAAAAAGGAGTTCGACAGTGGCGAGAAATACTCCTGGCGGAACGCGGGTTTCGAGCAGACCGACGAGCACCCGGTGGTGAACGTGAGTTGGGGCGACGCGGTGGCGTTCTGCACGTGGCTCAGCAAAAAGGAGAGCAAAGCCTACCGACTACCCACGGAGGCCGAGTGGGAGTATGCCTGCCGTGCCGGGACGACCACCCGCTACTACAGTGGCGACGACCCCGAGACGCTGGCTAAGGTCGGCAACGTGGCCGACGCTACGCTCAAGGAGAAGGTCCCGATCTGGAACGACATAATCAAAGCCAGCGACGGCTATGCGTTCACGGCACCGGTGGGAAAGTTCAAGCCCAATGCCTTCGGTCTGTACGACATGCACGGAAATGCCTGGCAGTGGTGCGCGGATTGGTATGGTGGGAAATACTATCTTCTCAGTGTCCCGTCTCCCGCAAACGACCCAACCGGCCCAGATTCCGGTGATGGCCGTGTCCTTCGTGGCGGTTCCTGGGGCAGCGGGCCGGGGCCGGACGACTCTCGTTCTGCCAAACGCGGCGGGTACTCGCCGCGCAGCACGGGCAAGTTCACCTTTGGCTTCCGCGTTGCCAGGACTCAGTAGCAATATGGCATTTGGCTGTGTTACCCTTTGCGGTTTAATCCTTTTCCCTTTTACGCCGCCGCGAAGCGGCTCGCGATTTTTTTAGTCCATTTCTTGGGAGTCCTGAGAAACCACCGATAAACGGCACATCTGAGGCACCCCCACGTCGGAGCGGACAGACTGGCCGCGGAATGTCCTAGCATCCATCGTCGTGTGAGGAGTGGTCCTGTTCATTTCTCCATCCGTCGCAACACCCGGCCCACCTGCGTTGCACCCCACGCCTTGCCCCGCCGGGTCGTATGACCCATCCGGTTGAGTTTGTCAGCAATCTGCCGCAGAGTCCAACCCTTCGTCCGTAGCTTGGCCATGATGGGCAATAGGTCCGTGTAGGCTTCGTCTGCCCGCCGGGATCACCAGGCACTTCATCGGATTCGTCTTTGCGTTCGTCGCATGTACGGAGATTGCCCAGATAGATTTCACCCGGCTACGCCGCCGGGTTTCTAAGAGTTCAGAATAGTGCAGACCGCCACACGGTGCAACGTCGGCCGCCGCGACAGGTGTGGTGAATGTCTCGCCGGTGGTGGCCTTGCACGGCGGGCACAACAAAGCTTCCGTCAACACACTGGAGATGATCCCGGAGGACAACAGCTAGCAGGTAAACCGCGGCGGACAGGGGGTTCTGGAACGACCATCAAACGGTTATTATCTGAAAGCTCGGTCAGCGTAATCCCGGTTCACGCAATGTGGGGGCCCCAACCTGTGCGCCTATACTTGATAAACCCGTCGAACCCGTTCGTGACATTGACCAAGTTCAAGGAGAGCCGCTGGAGCCGTTACCGCGTGTGGAAGCCGCTCGGCCTGATGGTCCTGGCCGGTCTCACGCCGCCCGAATGGCAAATCACGATCGTTGACGAAAACCTCAGCGTCCCTGACTACACGGCCATGCCGCGGCCGGACCTGGTGGGCATAACCGCGTTCACCTCGCAGGCTCCCCGCGCGTACGAAGTGGCAGGCCGGTTTCGCAGCCTGGGTGTGCCCGTCGTAATGGGGGGTATCCATGCTGCCATGCGGCCGGAAGAGGCCATCCAGCGGGTTGACTCGGTGGTAAAGGGGGAGGCCGAGCCAATCTGGCCGCAAGTTCTGGTGGACGTTCGGCGTGGCGCGTTGAAACGCGTTTACGCCGGCGAGCCCGCCAACATGGCGGACATTCCGCCGGCCAGACATGACCTGCTGACGTCCGGATACGCCTTCGGCTCGATTCAGACGACGCGCGGCTGTCCGCTCAATTGCAGCTTCTGCAGCGTGTCGGCTTTCAACGGAAGTCGCTACCGGCACCGGCCCATTGAGAATGTGGTGCGGGAATTCAGATCGATTCAGGAGAAGTATGTTCTGGTCGTTGACGACAATCTCATCGGCACACGTGTGGAACACGTCGCCCGTGCCAAGGACCTGTTTCGGGCCATGATCCGGGCGAACCTCTGCAAGCAGTGGATTGGCCAGGTGACGATCAATATGGCCGACGACGAGGAGCTGCTGACACTGGCCGCCAGGGCCGGCTGTCGAGGCGTTTTCATTGGCTTTGAGTCACCGACGGTGGAGGGACTGACGGAGGTCGGCAAGAGATTCAACGTCCGGAAGGGCCGGGATCTCAAAGCCTCCGTCCGTCGGATACACCGGCACCGTATCCTGGTGGTCGGTTCCTTCATCATGGGGCTGGACACGGATCAACCGGGCATTGGCAAGCAAATAGCCGACGCCGCTGATCGCTATGGCATAGACGCCCTCGACGCGCTGTTTCTAACGCCGCTGCCCGGCACGCGCCTGTGGGACAAAATGGAAGCCGAAAACCGCATCGCCGCTAATTCCTTCCCGGATGATTGGGAGTACTACACGCTGACTTTCCCAGTGGCCCGTTACAAGCACCTGTCCTCCGCCGACATCCTCAAAGAGATGGACTCCTGCAACCGGGTGTTCTATTCCCCGCTGCGGATTCTCCGCCGGGTGTGGGGCAACTTCTGGCAAAGGCGCAGTCCCCTGATCACGCTGGTCGCTAATCTCTCCTTCAGGAAGAACTCGCGCCTGGAGCGCAAGGCATATCGATAGTTCAACGTGTCGCGCGGCCGAGCCGGCACAGTCCTGCACGAGTCGACGTCTGTCGGCGTTGGCCCCGGCTTCCCCTTGTGAGCCCCTTCGGAAACTGCTCGTGCAACGTCTGCGCAGCTAAGCTTGCCCAGTCTCCGCAACGCCTCGCCGCGTGACTGGTCAAGGACTTGCAGAGTGGCCGTCTATGCAGATACGGCTTCCACGAATCCAAGGGAGGCCCGCCCGGGGAAACAGGGGCTGTGAGTGATACAGGAAGTGAAGATAGATCCTCGATGTTGCGAACTCTGCATGATTCGGACGATGGCATGTTCCCAGCCTGAGAACATGCGTAGACTCAGAAGGGCAGAGCCGGTACTATCGGCGAGCCAAGAACTGCCGGACACCGAGGCCATTGAAGATAACGACCTGGCCAAACTTGTTAACGACATCATTGCTGCGATGAACGAGAGAATGAAAAGCGAAGAGGACGGAATGTTGGCGACGGAATTGCCCGTGGAACTCCTGCCTGCCCTTGATCTGCTCAGGGAAATCCGTGACCACATGGACCGATTCCACAGCGACGACCTCCGCACGGCATCCGTCACAGTCGGCGGGCAAGCTTCAGGGGGAGAGGGGAGTTAGTCAGAGATCGGTGCATCACCCCGCCCATTCCCGAGCCGTCCAGCCTCACGTTGCTGAATCTCGCTTTGCTCGGAATTCTCGCCGACGCATGTCGAAGGCGGCGTGGCCCCGACTAGTAGTGGCACCCAAGATAGCTGTCCCGAAAAAGGACCGAATTACGGGACGTTGGTAGGCTGTCGTCTTTCCGGCGAAAACCGTGCCTGAGCACCGAGCTTTGCCTGATCCTGCGTCCCCTTCCGCGGGGCCGTGGGTATTGGGCCTTGCCGATGGCTGGCAGACCTCGACCGAAATCTCGTGCCATCAGCGGCGGGCGCCCACCCGCCGGCCGTTGGCTTGCTGCTGCGGAGCACGACTTCCGCCACCGTGTGCTACGGCAGGTCGTATCGTCCGGCCGGCGATCGGTTAGAATCCCCCAGCGGGCGGACGCCTCGGATCTGGGCAGTGGGGCGAAACCGGTCGAGCGAGACCGGCTCGTCCGTCTCAAACACACCCACGTTGCCGGCCTCATCCCGAACTTCCAGGCGGAGATAGATCGCCTGCGGTGCGCGATGGTCGAGCGGCCAGATGTAGCGACCGGTGTTCTCCAGGCCGCTGGCAATGGTCGTCCACGGTCCGCCCGGTCTCTCGCTGAACTCCAGCGAGACCGGGCGGGCGGCCAACCGCTGATCGTCGGCCTGCCAGCAGATGATCAGCTTGCCCGACTCCGCACCCGTCCCTTGCCGGGCGGCGGTGATTCGGGCGGCAGGCTTTGTCAGATCGACGCCCACGACGATCTCGGGCAACTCGCCGGTCTGCGGCCGTCCACTGCCCAAACCGGCTCCGCTGGTCACCAGCACCTTCAGACCGTAGATCCCCTCCTGGTCGAGCTTGACCGGCAGCGGGCTGCGGTTGTCGTCGTCCAGCCCCAGAAGCCTCCAGGTCCGTCCCCCGTCTTGCGTACCCCAGAGTTCGACCCGGGCGATTCCCGACGGCCCCACCGACGTCACGTCGTACTCCAACTGAAACTCCCGCGAGCTGACCATCCGCGGCCGCTGGCCCGGGGGCAAGCCGCTCTCCGGCGGGCTCGCCTGCGGCTCGAACGGCGCGACGTACCGGTTCCGGATCGGCGGATTGACGCTGCTGGCGAGCGAACCGGTGGGCGGATCGAGCCCCTCACGACGATCCAAGGAAGACGGCGCCTCAGTGGGTGTGTAGGGATAAACCGACTGGGAGGCTCCCGTGTCGGGATAGCGGCCCTCGGCATACCGGTCGTCGGTATAGCCGTCGGCGGCGTAACCGGGGTTCCCATAGCGCTGCGAGGTGTCCCGGGTGTCCACGTTGGCGGGGCCGGTTGGCGCCGGGCCGCTTGGATCGTCTGCCCCGAGGTTGTCCGCCGATCGTTCGGCCGGCCACGCCGTATCAGCCGGCCCGGGGACGGAGGCCCGCCACCCGGACCGTGGCTTCTCGGCAGTCCGGGCCGGGGACCCACCGGCACCTTCTCCCAGCTTGACCTGGGCATGGCTGACGGCCAGATTGCCCGCCGTGTCGGACACCTCGGCCCGGATCTGGATCTTGCCGGAACCGGCCTGGGTCCACCAGGTCACCTGGCCAGTCTGGGGCAAGCCGGAGGCGGGCTGACTCGGGCGGTCGATGGCCACCTGCTGCCACGGCCCGTCCGAAGTGGTGCGGTATTGGATCGTCAGGCTGCCCGGTTGCGAGTGGGCATCGTCGACCTGCCACCGGGCAGTAATCTGGCCGGCCTGCCCCTGCTCGGCCTCGAGCTGCAACTTCGGCGGCATCGTATCGACCACCACCTTCAACTCCGGTGTATTGGGCCGCTGGGGCCAGAGTCGGCCGGAGCGGTCCAGCGTGCGGACCAGGAACCAGAACTCGCCGTCGGCTCCGGCCCGAAACATGAATCGCCGCCGCTCCGGCTCCACCGGCTTCCAGTAGCGCTGCCAGCTTGCGCCCCGATCACCGGAAACGTACAACTGCACCTCCACCGGCTCCCGCGACGGCTGATCGGCCGGATCGATCCGAAAAGGGATCGCAAACAGCGTCTGCCGAGTGGCGATCGGTTCTGGCAGGGCTCGGGTGGAGACCGACGAAGCCGTCTCCGCCGCCGGCGCCATCGCCGACAGGGCAAGTAAATGCGCGATCGGTGCAAGCCACATTGCGAAACTCCTCCGCACTAGCAAGCCGTTTCGGCCAACAACTCCCGGCGCGCAGCCTCAGTACAGAACTGCACCTCGTTCGTATCGGCTGTGACGCTCGTGTGACTTGAAACACAAGCAACAACCGTTGCGCCCGGGAAAACTGCGCAGAATAGACAAAAGAGGGAGCCGGTCAGAAATCTTCCAAGGACCGCCCAACCTCCTCACCTCCGTCGATCGTGGTCATCGCCCGGACGTCCTCCGCGGTGGTCCACTCGCTGAGCAATCGCACCGAGCCGTCGCACATCGCGGCGTTGACGCCTCCCGGATGGCGGCTTCTGATTCCTCCGCCCGCCGGATCGTTGATCTCGAAGCTCATCCGCTCGACCTCAAAGTCGCGCGGCTCCATCCAATTGACTCCCGAATTGACGGTCTCGGCCAGCATAATCGTACTGACGGCGCCGTCAGGGAACTCACCGAGCTGCCTTGGCCCGGTCACAGTAGAAAAGGCGCCGGGCCCCACGATCATCAGGTAGCTGGTCTCGCCATAACGGCCGTTGGTATCTTCGGGACAGCGGTAGACCTGGGGAATCTTGCCCGTGAGGGCCAGGTTCGTGGGGGCGTCCCAGGGCTGGTCGAGGTCGTATCGATCGTAGAGCGCCTGATGCCCCAGAAACGGCAGGATCAGCACCCGCCAACTGTGCATCGGCCGGCCGTTTTCGTCGGCAATACAGGGGGGCGGGAACGAGTCGTAGCGCACCCGGTACTGAAACACGGCCGTGGCGATTTGTTGGAGATTGTTTGCGCACTGGCTTTGGCGAGCCGCCCCGCGAGCCGACTGAACCGCCGGCAGCAACAACCTCACCAGGATCCCCCCGCAGACCACCACCGCCCCCAAAACGCAGACCGCAACCACCGCCGGGAGCAGTACACCCCAAGTGCGCTTCGGCGCGGCGCCCCGCGCAACCGCCCCCGCCGACGGAACGGTGATCGTCCGGCCACACTTGGCACAGCGGCCGCTCTGCCCGGCGTATTCCTCCCCCACGTCGGTCTCCAGCCCGCAATGAGGGCAGGTGAAGCGGATCGGCATTCACGGCCTCCTCAGGCAAATCGGATTGCCGCCGCGTAGCCGCGGCGGCTAAACGCTCCCCTCCCAGAATCGTGCAACCTCATTCAGAAATCGCCGTAGTCGACCCGCATCCTGTCTTTGCGGTTGATCAGCCGCCGAAGTATTTCCCGATCAAGCGAGTCGTTGAGGAAGTGGACCGAGCCGTCGCAAAACGCGGCGTTCACACCGCCGGAGTGACGGCTGCGGATCCCTTCGCCCGTCCCGTCGTTGATCTGGAGGTTCAACTCGCCAAAGTTCAAGTCGCGGGGTTCGGCCCAACGGATTCCCGAGTCGGCCGTCTCGATCACCAGGATCGTGTTCGACGCGCCGTCGCTGATATCAGCGATGCTCACCGCCGAGTTCTCGAAGGCGACCGTCTCCGGCCCCACAATCATCACGTAGTTGGTCTCCATCGGGTCAGCCTGCCCGGCACTGGGACACCGGTAGATCGAAAGTGCCGTGTTGGTGACCATCCGGTTGTTGGGGCTGTCCCAGGGCTCGTCGAAACGGTACAGATCGTACAGGGCCTGTTGCTCCATATACGGCAGGATCAGCACCCGCCAACTGTGCATCGGCCGCCCGTTCTCATCGGCCACGTAGGCCGGCGGGAAGCAGCCGTTGGCGGCCTCGTAGTTCAACAGCGCCAGGCTGATCTGCTTGAGGTTATTGCTGCACTGAGCCCTGCGTGCCGCTTCCCGGGCGGCCTGGACCGCCGGCAGCAGCAGCGCGATCAGGATCCCGATCACTGCCGTAACCAGGATCAGCCCCCCGACCACCACCAGAATCACCAGCCCCGGCCCTGTCGATGAGCTCCTCGCCGCAGGGGCGTAGCCCGGCGGGGCCGCCCCTGGCAGCGGAACCGTGATCGTCTTGCCACATTGGGCACACGGCCCGCTGTGCCCCGCAAATTCGTCCGCCACGTCGGTCTCCGCACCGCAGTGCGGGCAAGTGAACTGGATAGGCATGATTCAGCCTCCTGGAAGAAACGTCCACGGTCCAATCCCGTACCGTCAACTCAGCGCCGGCCGCATCTTGCATCGGCGGGGGCCGACCGGCTCAGTATCTCGTGTGAAACTCGCCCACGTCCTCCCCGCCGGCGATCGTCGTCAACGCCTTGAGCAGCGCTTCATCGATGAACTTGTCGATCGAGTGCACCGTTCCATCACAGAACAGCGCGTTGACCACACTGGGATGATCACTGCTCATCCCACCGACCGCACCGAACGGGTCTTCGATCTCGGGACCGATCTCGTCAGCATCCAAGTCCCGCGGTTCGAGCCAATTGATCCCCGCCCCCGCCACTTCGACCACCATGATCGTGTTGGCGGTACCCTCTGCGATCCTCCCGATCTGGGTCGCCGTGGGCCCGTCGGAGATCGTGCCCGGCCCCACCACCATCGCGTAGCTGGTGTCCGAATCGTCGACCATCGAATGCTCGCTGGGGCAGCGGTAGATGGTGGGCATCATCCCCGCCAGGCGGCTGTTGTTCGGACCGTCCCAGGGCTCGTCGAAGTCGTATTGCTGGTAGAGCATCTCCTGCTCCATGAACGGCAGCAGCAGCACCCGCCAACTGTGCATCGGCCGGCCGTTTTCGTCGGGGATGTAGGCGGGCGGGAAGCACTTATACGTGTCGTGGTAGTTGTGCATCGCCAGCCCGATCTGTTTGAGGTTGCTGATGCACATTGCCCGGCGCGCCGCTTCCCGGGCGGCCTGGACCGCCGGCAGCAACAGCGCGATCAGGATCCCGATCACGGCCACGCCAACTATAAGAAGCGCGGGTAGGGCCGCCGCCAGCATTATGAGCCACGTCTTGCTCGAGCTTCGCGCCGGTGCGGCATAGGCCGGCGGCGCCCCCAACGGCGGAACGGTGACCGTCTTGCCACATTGGGCACACGGGCCGCTCCGGCCCGCAAATTCGTCCGCCACGTTGGTCTCCGCTCCGCAGTGCGGGCAGGTGAACTGGATGGGCATGATTGAGGCTCCCTTGGGAAAACTGACGGACGACGCCGCGACAGGCCGAATTGCGACTGGCTTACCAGGGCGCGACCGCCGGTCGCGGCTTTATGCGCCGGCATCATTACTTCATTCTGCATTCTGCATTCTTCATTCCCCACGTGTCTCCTTGACAATTCGCACGTACTGTTGGGCCAGCGACTGGATCCGCTGCATGTCGCCCGCCGCGACCGCCTTCTTCTCGACCAGTGCCCCGCCGATCCCCAACGCACACGCCCCGGCGCGGAGAAAATCGGCCGCGGTCTCCAGGTTCACGCCCCCGGTCGGCATCAGCCGGACCTGGGGCAGCGGGCCGTGCAGGGCCCTGAGATACCCCGGCCCGGTCAACTCGGAGGGAAACACCTTGACGATGTCCGCCCCGGACTCCCAGGCCGTGAGCACCTCGGTCGGGGTCAGTGCCCCGGGCACCACCACCTTGTCGTAGCGCTGGCAGAGTCGGATCACCTCCAGGTTGACCGTGGGGGTCACGATGAACTCGGCCCCGGACAGCAGGGCAATTCGCGCCGTCTCGCTGTCCAACACCGTCCCGGCACCCAGCAAGATCTTCCCTCCCAGCCGCTCGGCCACCCGCTCCAGCACCCGGTGGGCACCGGGCACGGTGAAGGTGACCTCGATCACCTCCACGCCGCCGGCCAGCAGGGCACGGGCCACGTCCGAGAGCATCTCCCCGCTGGCGGCGCGCATCACGGCGACCACCCCCGAGCTGGCGATCCGAGAAAGCGTCCTGTCTTTGGGCATCTTGAGCCAGGCTCCTCGCGGTTACCCGCTCCCCAGCATACAGGCTAGAAGGGCCGCCAAAATCTGTCAACAAGCGCCCCCGTGGCAGACCCCCGGTCGGCTGCCTGCCCGCTATGCCCAGATCCGGACGGGCGGTTCGTCGCGGACCCCATCCGAGGGGGGTCAGTGGCAGCGGCTCCCCACTTGTCGGTGCCGCCGGCCGGTCAACAATCGGGCCCCAGTCGCTTTTGATCCTGGACTCGGATTTGACCAATGTGCATAATAAATGAAGTGGTTTGATCAACCTGTTTGGGGACAGTATTGGGGCTCTTTGCCGCCGGCTTCATGCAACGACTCCTCGAGGCAGAACCAGAAGAACTCGTCCTCTGGATTGCCGGTCTGGCCATGCTGCTGGCCGTGGTGATCTATGTGATCGATAAAGTTCGAGCCACGCCCGCACAACACGAACCCACGACCAGTGAAATGATCTCAAAATTCCGCGAATCGCACTCCCGGGGTGAGTTAAGCGACGAAGAATTCCGAACAATAAAAACTACCTTGCAAGCACAACTCCGAGAAGAGTTAAAGGATGACGGCCAAACGGGTTGAGCCGAATGGCAGCAACCGCTCCGGACTCGTTGGTTCGTGCGGTTCTAACGGCCCGATCGGTTCTCCCGCAAGCAACGCCGCAAACCTTGGGCGCCCCTCGGTCGTAGAAACAGCAGCCCT
>CAZUAM010000156.1:0-12263 GCA_964618095.1 uncultured Planctomycetaceae bacterium
CCTTCGGGTGTACGAGGAGCTTGCCGCGAAGGCCCGTTAGCGTCGCCGGCGTCGTTACAATCGCGCGGGCCTGGTGCCGCTTGAAGCCGGAAACGCTTGCGTTTCCGCGGCCGGTTCTGCTAGACTTGCCGGTGTGGACGCCCGTTTCCAGTCATCCGGATACCACAGGAAGGAGATACGTCATGTCGAAGCGGATGAGATTCTCGCTGCTAACGGTAATGGTGGGGCTGGTGGTGATGATCTGGCTCAATCCGCAGGCTACCGGGTTGCACGCGGCTCAGCCGGGAGCGGAGCAGGAGGCCCGGCAGATCCTCTCCCAAATCGGCGTGGACCGGGGGATCTGCGTCTTGCTGGACGGCGAGCCGGCCGAGTTGGCGGTGGCTATGGCCCGCCAGAGTGAACTGACCATCTACCTGCAACTTCCTACCGACGAAGCCGTCGAGAAGGCCCGCAGGCAAGCCGACGCCGCCGGCATGTTGGGTACCCGGATCTACGTGGAAAAAGGCAGCGGACCGCGAATCCACCTGGCCGACAACCTGGCCGACGCGGTGGTGGTCACCCCCGCCGCTCGCGAGGCGGCCAAGGCGCACGGCGCGGAGCTACGGCGGGTGGTCCGCCCGCTGGGCAAAGTCCTCCTCGGCGATCGCCAGAGAACGAAACCCTATCCCAAAGCAGCGGACGACTGGACCCATGCCTACAAAGGCCCCGACAACAACCCGCAGTCGAGCGACCGGCTTGCCCGGGCGCCCTACCTGACGCAGTTCCTGGCCGAGCCCTGGTACGTCCCCTTTCCGGAGGTCACGGTCACCGCGGCCGGCCGCGTGTTCAAGGCCTTCGGACACGTCGGCTACAAACGGCGGGATTGGCCCTGGGTCAATAAGCTGATCGCAGTCAACGGCTACAACGGAACCATGCTGTGGAAGCGGTCGCTGGAAGAAGGATTCAATATCCACCGCAATACCATGATCGCCACCCCCGAGATCCTCTACGTGGCCGACAGCAAGTCGTGCAAGCTGCTGGACACGGCCACCGGAGAAGTCAAGGGCGAGATTGCCGCTCCCGAGGGCGCGACCGGGCCGGTGTGGAAATGGATGGCCATGGAAGATGGGGTGCTTTACGCCCTGGTCGGCCGGCAGGAATTCCGTGACAAGACACTCCGCGGCACGCGGACCGCCGCCGGCTGGCCTTGGAAGCCGATGACCCAAGGCTACGACCAGCAGGAATATCCCTGGGGCTTCGGCCGCACCTTCTTCGCAGTCGACCTGAAGACCAAGAGGGTCCTGTGGACCCACGTCGAGAAGGACGCCGTCGATGCCCGGGCGGTGGCGATGAAGGGTGGCCGGATCTACTACTACTCGCACCCGAAGTTCCTCGCCTGTCTCGATGCCAAGCAGGGAAAACCGGCCTGGCGCAACCGGGATCCGAAGCTGCTGGAGGCGATCGGGCCCACCCTGCACGCGCAGCGGCCGGACTGGGGCTTCTCCTCCTCGTCGTACCTCAAATGCAGCGACCAGGCGATCTACTTCGCGGGCCCGCAGCGCACGCGGTTGGTGGCCGCCTCGACCGACGACGGACGCCTGCTCTGGCAATACCCGCACGGAAACTTCCAACTCGTGCTCCGCCGGGAGGGGCTTTACGCCATGGGCCGCACCGGCCCCAGCAAGCTCTTCGATCCCCTGAGCGGCCGCATCCTGGCCCATTTGACCGCCCAGCGGGGAAACTGCACCCGGGCAACCGGCACCATCGACAGCATCTTCACTCGAGGGCACAGCCACGGCGGGACCACCCGCCTGGTGGTCGCCGACAACCGGCCGCAGCGGATCGCCCTGATGCGACCCGACTGCCACGACGGGGTGATCGTTACGGGCGGGCTGCTGTACTTGGGGCCCTGGATGTGCGACTGTAGTATCTCCTTGGTGGGGATCATCTGCCTGGGGCCGGCCGGCCAGTTCGACTTCGAGGCCCAGGCGACCGAGGCCGAGCGGCTGGAGTCACGGGCCGGTGCCGAGAGGTCGCTCCGACCCTTGGCCCTGGCGCCGGGCGACTGGCCGGCCTATCGGGCCGACAACCGCCGGACGGCCGCCAGGGCGGTCGACGTCCCCACGAAGGTCGCCCGGGCCTGGCGGTACAAGCTGCCCGCTGCCAGCGATCCGGCCGCCCCGATTACGGCGGGCGGGCGGGTGTTCACCAGCGGCTCCGACGGCGTGATTCGGGTGCTGGATGCCGCCAGTGGAGAGCTGCGCTGGAAGGCCTACACCGGCGGGCCGATCACGTATCCGCCGGCGATCACAGACGGACGGATGTTTGTCGGGAGCGGCGACGGATGGGTCTACGCCTTCGAGGCCGCCAGCGGAGAACCGCTCTGGCGATTCCGGGCCGCGCCGGCCCAGCGAAAAATCAACTTCTACGGAAAACTCGTTTCCACCTGGCCGGTGGCAAGCGGCGTGCTGGTCGATCGCGGCGTGGTCTACGCGGCGGCGGGAATCGCCAGCTACGATGGCACCCACGTCTACGCCCTGGACGCCGCAACGGGTCGGATCCGCTGGCAGAACAACACCTCCGGCCGGCTCGCCGGGAAAGACAAAGTGACCGGCGTCAGCGTGCAGGGGCATCTCCTGATGCACGAAAACCGCCTCTACCTGGCCGGCGGCAACGTCGTCTCGCCGGCTGCGTACGACCTCCGCGACGGACGCTGTCTGAACACCCTGGAGGATGAGTGGGCCAAAGCCCCGCGCGGCCGTGATCTGTTTATTCTCAACGGCAAGGTGGTTGCCTTCGAGCGGCTGCTTTACGGGCCAAAGGAGTACTGGCCCGGCCGCTACTTCGCCCGGCATTTTCTCCAGGCCCATGCCGGCGAGGTCGTCGTTCGCGGCACCGAAAAGCAGATTGCCCGGATTGCCCCGGGCAGCGGCGGGGGCGAGAAACCCCGGGCAGTCTGGCAGTCCGACCTGTTCGCCCACCCCATGGCGATGGCCCTGGGCAACAACGCCGTTGTCGTCACCGGCCGCACGACCGAGTCCTCCGATCCGGCGGAAGCCCGGTACGCCATGGCCGCGTTGTCGGTCAAGGACGGTTCCGTGTTGTGGAACCAGCCGTTGTCTTCCATGCCCGGCTCCTGGGGATTGGCGCTGGACAGCGCCGGCCGGGTTGTGGCTACCCTGGGTGACGGCAGCGTGCTCTGCTTTGCGGCAAAACACTGAGCAATAAAGGGGACGCAGCTTTTTTCTGGCCTGAAAAAGAGCTGCGTCCCCTTTTTCACACTTCGTTCGTGTTGGCGAACTGAGAAGGAGGGGCCGATGATTCGTCGCACCTTGTGGATTCCGGTATTCGTGCTGCTTCTGTCGGGGGCGTACGCCGATGATGGAGAGTGGCCCCGCTTTCGAGGCCCGAACGGCACCGGCATCAGCAGCGCCACCACGGTGCCGGTGACGTGGAGCGAGGAGGACTACAACTGGAAAGTCGAGCTGCCCGGCACTGGCCACTCCTCGCCCGTGGTCTGGGGCAACCGGATCTTGCTCGGCTGCGGTGCCTCCGAGACGGCCGGGCGGACGATCCTCTGCCTCGACACGGCCGACGGCGGCATGCTTTGGCGGCGCGACTATCCGTCGAAGACCTACAGGCAACACCGAGACAACAGCTATGCCACGGCAACGCCCGCCGTGGATGCCCGCGGCGTGGTCGTCACCTGGTCGACGCCCGAGGAGGTCGTCCTGTTGGCGTTGGACCTCGACGGTGGCGAGGTCTGGCGGCGTGGCCTGGGGCCGTTTGTGGGCCCGCACGGTAGCGGCACCTCGCCGATCATCTTCGAGGATCTCGTGGTCTTGGCAAACGACCAGGAAGACATGAAAGTCCTGGCCCGCATCATGGGCAGGAAGGATACGAGCGGTCCGGCAGGCAAGAGCTTCCTGGTGGCGGTCGATCGCAAGACGGGCGAGACCCGCTGGCAGGTTCCCCGCCGTTCCACCCTGGCCCCTTATTCGACCCCCTGTGTCCGCTGGCCGGAGGGCGGCCGGCCGGAGTTGATCTTCACCAGCACCAGCCACGGCATCACCGCCGTCGCTCCGGCCACCGGCAAGGTCAACTGGGAAATCGACGACGTCTTCCGCGACCGCTGTGTGGCTTCGCCCGTCTCGGCGTCCGGGCTGGTGATGGCCGGGTTTGGCTACGGGTCGCGGGGCACCCGTTACGTGGCCGTCCGGCCGGGCTCCCGATCGGAAGGCCGGGAGCCGACCGTTGTATACGATCTGACGAGATCTGTGCCGCTGGTGCCTACGCCGCTGGTCAAGGACGGCCGCCTGTTTCTTTGGGCCGACGACGGCGTGGTCACGTGCCTGAACGTCGCAACCGGCGAGGTGATCTGGCGCGAGCGGCTCGGCGGCGCCTTCTTCGGCTCGCCCGTCTGCGTCAACGATCGCCTGTATTGCATCGCCAAGAACGGGGAAGTGGTCGTCCTGGCCGCGTCGGAGAAGTACGAAGTCCTGGCCCGCGTGCCCCTGGGAGAACCGAGCTACGCGACCCCGGCCGTCTCCGGCGGGGTGATGTACCTGCGGACCCGCTCGCACCTGTTCTCGCTCGGCGGCAAGAGACCCTGACGCCGCGCGAGTGTACCCGGGCGGTAGGGCACAAGGTTCTGGCCCGGTTCCCGCTGGATCACCACCGAAGGCACCGGGAAACACCCCGAGAGATCCGACGATGTTTCAACGGTTTCTCGAAGCGCTGATGGCTGCACTGGGTGTCGCTTACGCGGTGCTATGGGTGGCGGCATGTTGTTCCGCCGGCGAGCCCGAAGCGCCCTTGGCGCCGGAAAGACTGCGATGCGAGTATCTTTCCAACCCGCTGGGCATCGGCGTCCGCGGGCCTCGCCTGTCTTGGATCCTGCGCGACCCGCGTCGAGGGGCCGTTCAGGCGGCCTACCAGATCCGTGTGGCCGGCTCGTCCGAGCGCCTGGCCGCGGGCCGCGCCGACGTGTGGGACACCGGCAAGGTCGTTTCCGACCGGACGATTCACGTCGTCTACCGGGGCCGACCGCTGGAGTCGGGCAAGTCGTACTGTTGGCAGGTCCGCACGTGGGACGCTCGTGGCCGGCCGTCGCCTTGGAGCCGGCCGGCACGATGGAGCATGGGCCTGCTGGCCCCCGGCGACTGGAAGGCCCGGTGGATTGGCGATCCTGCGCCGCCCCCGCCCGACAGCCCCGCACATAACGGCTACCAGAGCGGCGCGGCAGCATCGCCGGATGCCGAGCGGTGGGTAATGATCGACCTGGGCCAAGTCCGGCGGGTCGATGCGGTGCGTCTTTACGGGGCGCGTCCCTTCGACCGGACTGTACCGGACGCGCCGGGATACCTGTTCCCGGTGCGACTGAGAATCGACGTTTCTCGGCGGCCCGATCCCAAAACGTTTCGGACGGTCGTGGACCGGACCGCCGAGGACGTGGTCAACCCCGGCGCCCAGCCGCTTACCTATCGGTTCCCGGCAGCGGACGCCCGCTACGTCCGCTTGGTGGTGACCCGCCTCCAACAACGTGATCAGAGCACCTACGCCTTTGCGGTTGCCGAGATGGAGGTGCTCGGCCACGGGAGGAACCTGGCACGCGGCGCGAAGGTGACCGCGGTCGATTCGCACCAGGACGCCACTTGGTCGACCGCCAAGCTTGTCGATGGCGACGTCTTCTGGCATCCCGCCGGGCCGGCCGTGGCCATGCCCCAGCCGATCCTCCGCAAGGGTTTTACCATCGACGGCGACGTTCGCCGGGCGACGGCCTACGTAACGGCCCTGGGCCTGTACGAGCTGCGCATGAACGGACAGCGCGTTGGCGACCACGTCCTGGCCCCCGAGTGGACCGACTACAGCAAGCGGGTGCTGTACCAGACGTATGACGTGAGCCGCCTGCTGCGGCGGGGCGAGAACGTGGTCGGCGCCCTGTTGGGCGACGGCTGGTACGCGGGGCGGGTGGGCATGGCCCAGGTGTTTCGGGGCCGCTTGCGGGCGGTGTACGGCAGGAAACCGCGGTTGCTCGTGCAGTTGGAGATGGAACTGTCTGACGGCCGGCGACAGACGGTCGCCAGCGATGGCACCTGGCGATCGACCCTCGAGGGGCCGATCCGCTCCAGCGACATCTACGACGGCGAGACCTACGATGCCCGCCGCGAGATGCCCGGCTGGGACCGCCCCGGCTTTCGCGATCTCCGCTGGCGGCCGGTCGAGGTGGACGACTCCGTCCGTCCGGCGCTGGTAGCACAGCGGAACGAGCCGATTCGCATCACCCACCGGCTAAAACCCAAGCAACTCACGGAGCCGCAGCCGGGCGCGTACGTGGTCGACTTCGGACAGAACTTCGCCGGCTGGGTCCGCATCCACGTCCAAGGAAAACGGGGCACCCGGATCACCTTGCGCCACGCCGAACGGCTAAACCTCGACGGCACCCTCTACCTGGCCGGGCTCCGGGGAGCACCCCAGACCGATCGGTTCATCCTCCGCGGCGATCCCCAAGGAGGAGTCTTCCAGCCTCACTTCACCTACCACGGGTTTCGCTACGTGGAGGTGACGGGCCTGGAGGGACGGCCTTCGCTGGAGAGCATCGTGGGGCTCGCGTTCCACTCCGACGCCCCGGAGTGCAGCAGCTTCGAGTGCTCCGATCCGGTGCTCAACCGATTGTGGCAGAACCTCGTGTGGACCGAACGCAGCAACCTGATGGGCATCCCTACGGACTGTTGCCAGCGGGACGAGCGGCTGCCGTGGGCCATGCCCGACGTCACCCAGACGGACTTCTTCCTCAAGGATCTGGGCGGGCTGGTCACGCGGTACGCCGAAGAGATGCGGCTGGCCCAAGGCCGCGACGGCGGGTTTCCGCACATGGCCCCCAACGTGTTGCACATGCCCACGGGGACGCCCGGCTGGGGCGAGGCGGCCGGAGTCTGGATGCCCTGGACGTTCTACGTCAATTACGGTGACCGCCGGCTGCTGGCGGCACACTACCCGGGGGTGAGGAAATGGGTCGAGCAATTGCACGGCTCTCTGCCCGACCGGATCTGCCGCCGGGAGACCTTCGGCGACTGGCTCAACGGCGACACGCTGCTGTTGCCGGACTGGCCGCCCGGCGGGGCGGCCGTCCCCAACGACGTCATCGCCACGGCCTTCTCCGCCCACTCGGCCAGGATCGCCGCCGAAATGGCCAAGGCCCTGGGCCGCCGGGAGGATGCGCAACGATACCGCCGGCTCTTCGAGGAGTTCAGAGCCGCCTTCAACCGCGCGTTTGTCGACCGGCAGGGCCGGATCGCCGGTGATACCCAGGCCGGCTACGCCATCGCGCTGCGGTTCGATCTCCTGCCGGAGGAGCTTCGGGCCGCCGCGATCGAACACCTCTTGGCCGCCATCCGCCGATACCACGGCCGTCTCTCCACGGGCAACCACGGCACCCACCGGCTCCTGATCGAGCTGAGCCGGGCCGGCCACCACGATTTGGCTTACCGACTCGTAACCGGGCGGCGTTGTCCTTCCTATAGATACATGGTCGATCAGGGGGCGACGACGATCTGGGAGCGCTGGGACAGCTACGTGCCGGACCGCTCTCCAACCGGCCCGCGGCTAAGATGGCAGGCGGTCGATCCGGCCAATACGTACGTTGCCGCCGGGCCCTTTCAGGATCCCGGCATGGACGCGCTGAATCACCGCGGCTTCATCACGGTCGGCCAGTGGATGATGCAGATGATCTTGGGGATCGAACCGGACGAGGGCCGTCCCGGATACAAGCGTTTTACGATTCACCCGCGCCCGCCGGGCGATCTGACCTCCGCGAAGGGCTGGTACGATTCCATTCGCGGCCGGATCGGCGTGCACTGGCGGCGTGAGCCGGAAGTCTTCCAATTGTACGCGACCATCCCGCCAAACAGCTCGGCCACCGTATACGTCCCGGCCGCACAGTCTGCGGACGTCTTCGAGAGGGGGTGGCCGGCATCGACGGCCCCTGGCATTGAGTTCTCGCGAATGCACGACGGCTGTGCGGTGTTTCGCGTCGAGGCAGGCTCCTATCGCTTTCGATCCCGGAGGACCGGAACGGCTCAACCGCCGAGCAAGGCGCGGCAGGAACGCTCACGGTAGCCGCGAGCGGCCCGCCGGGCGGACCAGTAACACCTCGACCACGGCGGCGCGCTGGGCCGAGCCATGTTCGGCTGTCCGCTGAAGCGGGTCTTACGGGGGGTATGAGTCGTGGACGGCGACGAGGCCGGCCGGTTCGTGGGCAGACTACTTCCCTTCCGTTTCCAGCGTCACTTTGACCTTTTTCGGGATGCCCTTCAGGGCCCACTTTTGGACATAGATGGTCCCGATCACTGGGGGCTGCCCCTCCGCTACTTCCGTGTAGCGAACTGTGTTCTTCGTCTCCTTCTCGACCTCGAAGACTCGTTCCACCTTCATTAGGGATCTCCCTGTTCTAGTAGGTTGACTCCAGGGCCCTTACCTTGCCCCCGGGGCTCCCGCTTGGAGCTACCCTCCGGCCACGTAGCGGTAGTTCTACCAGGAGATAGCAGGCTTGTCGAGAAGGATCTTGGACCAAACTCTGCCCACCTGCGGTGGCACTTGCCGCCGGACGGCCGGTGATCGATAATGGCCCCTAATCTGTGGGGCACTCCACCGTGAGGAGTTAGGGCCATGGCAGATTCGGGGATTGAACGCACGACCAGGTGGGTTTACCTACTCCAGCACGGGGAGGCCCAACCGAAGAGCCGGGATCCCCAGCGGCCACTGACCCCCGCGGGCAGGGAGGCGGTCGAGCGGGTGGCGGCCTGGGCGGCTGGGGCGGGTCTGAAGGTCGAGCAGATCCGCCACAGCGGCAAGCTCCGCTCCGAGCAAACCGCCGCCATCTTCGCCCAGCAGCTTCAGCCCCGCCAGGGCACCACCTCCTTTCCCGGCCTGGGGGCCAACGACGACGTCCGCCCGATCGCCGACGAGCTGGCCAGTTGCCCCGATTCGGTGATGATTGTCGGGCATCTACCCTTCCTGGGCCGGCTGGCCGGCTTGATGCTTGCCGGTGAACCCGAGCGGCACCTGGTGCGGTTTCGCAACGGCGGCCTGGTGGGCCTGGTCCGGGAAGAGGAGAAATGGACCATCGCCTGCCTGGTCCCGCCGGAGTTGGTCACCCGGCAATAGCAGGCTATTCAACGACCCGACAAAGAGCTAGAACCTGTGTGCCACGGCCGTGTCGGCCGTGCCCGGTAGCAGCAGAAAACCTGCACGGCCGACACGGCCGTGGCACACGTCATTAGCGGTTTCTAGCTTTCTGTCGGATCGTTGAGTCTATTCGGCCGCCCGTTGGTCCAACGGGCCGCTTGTTGCAAAACGCCCCCGGCACTGCTACAGTCGCAACTGGGAAATCGCCGCCGGTCCGGGCAGAGTCTCAGTCGAACATCTGGGTCTCAATCGAACATCTGGGAGAAACCGGTGAAGAGCTTTTCGATTGCAGCCACCGCGGCGCTGGCTCTGTGCCTTTGGCTGCCCACGGCCGCTTCGGCGGGACCTTCAGACGAGAGTGCCTCGGGCAAGGGGCCGGGCCTGATCGTCTTCTCCAGCAACCGATCCGGGCCGTGGCGGATCTGGACCGTCCGGCCGGACGGCTCGGGCATCCGCGAACTTACCGAGGGGAAACCCGACGAACACGACGTCGACCCGGTGTTCAGCCCGGACGGCAAACTCATACTCTTCAGCTCCACCCGCCGCGGAACCACCGCGATCTGGACAGTGCGGGCAGACGGCTCGGGACCGAAGCGGATCTGCGCAGGTGATCAGGCGGAATGGTCGCCGGAGGCCAAGTCGATCGTCTTCAGGCGGAAGGAGAGGCTTTTTACACGCGAACTGTCCACCGGCCGGGAGAAGTGCGTCAGCCCCAAGGGCTGGCCCCACCCCTCGGGTCCGGCGTGGAGTCCCGACGGGAAGACGATCGCGTTTGCCTGCCGGTGGGAGGCCGGCAACGCGATCTTCCTGGTGCCGGTCGGCGGCGGCCGGCCCACCAAGGTCTACGACAAGAAGGGGGCGTGCGAGCCGCACTGGTCGCCCGACGGCAAGCGGCTCGTCTACGAAACCGAAACCCACATCTGCACGATCGGGCCCGACGGAACAAAGAACCGGCCGCTGACCTACTTCGGAGGAGTGCAGCGATACGGTCGGTTCAGTCCCGACGGGAAATCGGTAGTTTTCTGCCAGGGTACGTCGGAACGGGGGCCGTGGGAGCTGTACCGCATCGGTGCACAAGGCGGCACGCCCGTGAAGCTCACCGAAGGGGGCTCCGACATGCAGCCCGACTGGAAGTAGGGCCCGGCCTGCCGGGGACTTGAGCAGACAAAACGTAAAGGTGCCGACGTGAGAGTTTGTCGAGCCGGGAGCTTTCGTTTGGCCGTCGCGGGCGTCTGCCTTGGTGCCGCGTCGATCTTCCCTGCCCAAGACCCGCTCCGTGGTGCCGACTACCGGCCCGGCACGCCGTTTACCTATCTGTTCGACACCGGATCTTCGTCGCCCGCTGTGCTTTCCGGCCGCGCGCTGGCCGCAAAGACCGGCTGGACGCTCGTGCCGGAAGACAACCTCGCGCACCCGTTCAAGGGCGACGCCGTGTTGCTGAACGACAAGCTGACGGTTGTCCTCCGCCTGAAGGGGCCCGGTGCGGAGGTCTACTCGCAAACGGCCACGGGCCTCAGGTATCGTGCGGGGCTGGTGCCGCTGCCGGCGGGGGCCAGATCCGTGATCGGCCTGTCCGCGGTCAAGATCATCGAGAACAACCCGGGCGCCGTGATGCTCGATGCCACACTGCAAACGGCCGGTGGGCGCCGCTCGTCGCTGAGGTTTCGGCTGACCACCGGCCAGCAGACGCTGGAAGTCCGGCCGGGCGAGGCGACCGACAGGCTCGTCGTCTGGGGCAGGACCCGCTACGTGGTCGTTCCCGACTTCTTTGGCGACGACATGGTCTTTGGGCCGGACGTGTTTGGCAAAGATGCGTTCGATCGGACCCGGTTCGGGTTGCCCACTGAAAACTTCTTCCTCAGTCTGCTCGACGGGGGCGGCGCCATGCTGATGTGCGTGTGGCGCGACGGCCGGCAGGGCGCCGACGCGCTGCTGTTTGACGACGGCCGGCGGCGCGTGATCCGCGGCTGCGAGATCCGCTGCGCCAAGGACCAGAGCCTGTGGATTGCCCTGATGGAGAACGCCGGCGTCTGGCAGCAGCGGACGATCTCGGCCGGGGAAGCAACAAAGCACCTCGCGGCGGATTGGAAGCTGCCGTTCGCCGCCAGATGGCGCGCCGACTGCGTCCGACCCGACGGCGTCGCCCGGTCGTGGGAGCTGGGCAACCCGGGGGAGATGCCACCGGCCGAACGATACTCCGGGCCGGTCGTCGTCTATCCGATCGATCGCAGCCGGGCGACGCCCCTGACGGTCTCCTGCCCCACCGACGTGCTGCGAAACGCCCTGGGCGTGGGCCCCTGTCAGTACGTCCTCGAGACCGAGGGCCTGGCCTCCGAGACCGGCTTGACGCCCGATCAGGCAATCTCTTGGGTCGAGAAACAGTTTCAGAGGAACAAGCAGCGGGCGTCGGCCGGGCAAATCAAGCAGTGTCTCGGGCAGATGACCGATCACGTCGGCCGGGCCCAGGCAAGGATCGGGCAGTATGCCGCTCTTGCACGCCGGGTGCAGGCCTTGTGCACGGCCGAAAGGCGGAACGGCCAGGCTTCGGACGCCGTCGAGACGCTCCGCCGCAGCGCAGAACGCCTGGAAGAAATCATCACGTCGGGCTCGGACACGCAGCGCCCTGCTCGGCAGGCCGCAAAGCTGGCCGACGAGATCGCCGGTCTGACTGGCAAGGAGGATGCGCTGGCCGAGTGTCAACGACTGGGCGCAGAGGTCCGCCGCATCGGTGCCGTCCAGGACCGAACGCTGTCGAGATGCCGCATGGCGGTCCGCTGGCTCAGACAACAGGCCCGAATGGGTGCCGCGGCCGACCCGCGGGCTGCCGGACTGGCAAAGGACGTCCGGACGCGGGCCGAAGCGTTGCTACAAAACCAATAGGCTAATGAGGCGTTTGAGGAGGATCTTACATGTCTTTGCACGTTACGAATCTACCGGCCCTGATTTGGGCGCTGCTTTTCGCTTTCCAGTATCTACCGCTTCCAGCGCAGGCCCGGACGCAAGCCAAGAGTTCGGTACGCCTGTTCGACACGGTAAGTCCCTTGCCCACTCTATCCTCGGACAGCGTGTTGTCCGTGAAGGCGCAGTGGGCCGACGTG
>CAZUAM010000157.1:0-12263 GCA_964618095.1 uncultured Planctomycetaceae bacterium
ACTGGTCCGATCCCTACGTGACCGGCGGGGCCGTGCAGCGGGCCATGGTCCGGGCCTATCCGTATCGCACCTGGGGCAACATGATCGGCGCCCACCTGCACGACGAGCCGGGCTTGACCTATGCGAAGCACCCGCGAACCGGGCAGTTCGTTCCTTACGACGTTCCGCAGCAGCGGACAGCCTACCGCCGGGTCTTCAATGAAGAGCCGATCTGGTACGACGAGGTCCGCCCCGATCGGCCCGAGTCGCTGGCCGGTTGGACTGCCTTCAGTGATTTCCGGTTGCGGTTCATGGACGCCTTTTGGCATCAGGCCCGGTTTGCAATGGACAAGATGAAGCCGGGCTACTTGTCGGTCACGCAGAGCCAATACGCCTGGTGGGCGCTGCCCGACGGGCACTACTTCAACGTGGCGCGGAGCCTGCCGGTGATCTGCGGCCACGGCGGCTATGACGACTATTACCTGATGTCGCTCAATCCGGTGTGGTTCCTCGAGTCATCGTTGCCGCGACAGATGGAGCAGCCCACGTGGTACCTGCCCGAATGGTTCCACATGCCGAGCGAGAAGTACCGTCTGGAGCACTACATGTGCTTTGCTACGGGCATTGCGGGGCTCTGCACGCCGCCGCCTTTCAGGCCGTGGGAACCAAACGCCCAGCCCTGCACGGACGGCATCCTGGAGACGAACAAGCTGACGGCCGCGCTAGGCACGATCTTCGCCCGGCCGGCCATCACCCGCCAAGAGGTGGCCATCCTATTCTCCAAGTCTGCACTCTGGTACGCGGTGGCCAAGGACAAATCCAGCCGCGATCACGAGCAGACGGAGAAGCTGGCGCAGGTCTATCTGGCCACCAAGATGAGCCAGTATCCGACCAACGTCGTGCTGGATGAGGACGTCGTCGACGGCACGCTGGCGGCCAATCACAAGGCCGTGATCGTCACCGGCGTCCAGTACGTCGATCCGGCGGTAAAGTCCGCACTGGAGCGATTTGCAGCGGCCGGCGGTGCCGTATTGATGACCGACGACTGTACGCTCGATATCGCCGGGGCGGCCAAGATCGGCGTCCGCAACGACCGCTACTGGAACGCCAGGGAGCGGCGCATCGAACAAATCCAGGATCCGCAGGAGAGAGCAAAGGAGAACGCACGCGCCCGGGCACTGGTCAATTGGTGCGACTGGTGCCAACCGTTGGCTAAGGCGCTGAAGGCCCGCCTGCTTGAGCGTGGTATCCGACCGGCATTTCAGACCGACGCCCGCGGGCTGGCCGCCGCGTGCCAGCGGCGCGGTGAAATCGAGTACCTGTTTGCGATCAACTTCACGCCGACCGAGGACGTCAGCAACACGCCGACGGCCATCGCGGCGAACCTCGCCCTGCCTCTTGCCGGCCGGGCCGTGTACGACGCCGTACGCAGTGGCCCCGTGGCGGAGCTGGACTCCCGGGGCCAGGGCAGGTTTCGCTTCGGCCCCGGCCAGATGCGGGTCTTCGCCGTGACGGCGCGGCCCATCGGCGGCGTGCAGGTCGCCCCGGGAGTGGTCTCGGCCGATCTGTCGCGCGACGCCGACCCGATCGCCGTTGAGCTGACCGCGATTCTCAGGGATTCCCAAGGCGGCCTGCTCAGCGGCACGGCACCGCTTTGGATCAAGGTGATCGACCCCCTGGGAGTTGTCCGCTACGAACTTTATCGTGCCACCGAATCGGGCGTGCTGAAGTTGAAGTTGCCGCTGGCCGTGAATGATCCGGCCGGCGAGTGGAAGGTCACGGTCCGCGAACTGCTTCGCGGTACGGAGGCCGCCGGATCCTTTACGTACCGCCCGGCCGCCGTCTGCGGCGCAGCCGCCGGCGCGACCCGCCGGGCGCTGATGTTCGTGCCCGACCGCGAGAACATCTACACGCTGTTCCAATCCCATAAGGCGTTGACGATTGTCTGCGGCTCGGGCGAAGAGGTAGCGGCCGCTGCCCGGCGCCTGGCTGAGAGCCTCGTGCCTTACGACGTCCACTCAACGATCGTCGATGCCGCGGACGTGAAGACCCGCCAGTTGACTGAGGAAGAGAAGAAGACCTGGACCTCCTACGGTGGCGGTACCGACGATACGCCCTTGACCAACGGCTTCGACCTGCCCGGCTCGGCGATCCTGATTGGCAACGTACGGAACAACGCAGTTCTGGCCGTGGTCGCGCAACCCAGGAAGTGGCATCCGGAAATGCCTTCGCTGATGCCGTACCAGCCGAGCGAGCTCGTTCCGGGCCCGGGTCGAGCCATGATCGGTTGGCACATGTACCCGATCGGCCGGCGCCTGGAGACGGTCAGCCTGCTGGCCAACGACGCACGGGGCTTAAACGAGGCCGTAGGCACGCTGATGGAGGTCGTTGCCGGACTGGAGCCGCTCACGCCCCTGGCCCAGCCGAGCCGCAGCAGCGTCGTCGCCGCCACCAAGGCCCCGCCGCAGCCCCCCGAAGCCGTTTTGGCCTGGCAATGTGTCCTGCCCGATCGCGCCGTATCGATCGACACCCAGGGAGACCACGTCGTGGTGACCACCTTGGACGGTTCGTTGACCACGATCGACGCGCAGGGCAACGTCGTTTCCCGGGAAGCCGGCGCCGTGGCGCGGGTGGAGACGCCGCCCGCCGTGAGCCCGGACGCCCTGCCCAAGGAAAAGACGCCGATCGGCCGCATCGCCAAGTGGGCGGCAACCGGCGCCGGCGCCACTGCCGTCGGATATTGGGGCGGCACGTTGCAGATCTTCGACAAGGCCGGCAACCTCCGGGTCCGGCAAAAACTGCCCCAGGACGTCGCTTGCATGGCCTGGCACGACAACAAGCTGATCGTCGGCCTGGCCGACGGCAGGCTCGTGGCGTTGAGCATCGACGGCCTGCTATCAGGGGCGTTACCGTAGCATTGGCGAAGCAAGCGAGCCTGCTCCGCGGAAAAGCAGGCCTGTCTTGTCGCGATCTCAGGAATCCGGTGGAGGCTGGCGAGGTCTGTTGAATTGACCGAAGGCCCGAATTCCTCCGTCAGTAGCCGGCTTCCACCCGGACGGTCCCCTTCACGCCCTGCAAGCGGATGACCTCCTTCGGGGCGTCGAAGTCGGTCCATGGCTTGCCGTTGACGGTGACGCGATTGATTGGTGCGGCGTTGGGATGGCGGAGCCGCAACAGGACGGCCCCGGGCGGTCTGCGGGAAGGCAACTCGATGGCGGCGGTGATCTTGCCGTCGTCGATGTTCGAGGTGATCTCGTACTGTATCGTGCCGAAGTGGGTGGGCATGTTCGTCACGGCGATTCTCTTGCCCTCGGCCAGCCATGCTCGCGGGGTTGCCCGGGCCAGCCATAGGCTCGGTCCCTCTTCCATCACCAGCATCAGGCGGAGACGTTCGAGGAAAGCCGCTTCCTCGAACGACTTGTCGGAGGGGCCGCGCGTGGTGTGTTCGTTGAAGGTGTAGGGGCCGACCACGACATCGACGGCGTACTGGTTGTAGAAGGAGCGGAGGAAATTCGGCACGTCGTCCCATTGTAGATGGACGTTGGCCGTGCGCTGGATCCCGCACTGGTAGTACCACCCCGCGTGGCTAAACCAGTGCTTCTGCGGGTCGTAGCCCGGCGTCCGCATCGGCAGGCGGTGATGCTCTAACAACAGGCGATCCTCGAGCACGTCGACGAGCCCCTGGGCGCGGGGGTCAGTTTGCGGCAGCAGTCCCGAGAGGTTCAGCAGGTGGACGCCGCCGCGGATGGCGTCGGCGTAGAGTCCCGGCGTGTGCTCCGGGCTGCCGAAGGAGGTGGGCATCGAGCGGCTCGCCGGGCCGCGGATGTACGGCGCCGGCGGCAGAAACGAGCGATACGTCCCGTCGCGCACGCGGACTACGGGCGAAAGCACGAAGGACCTCTCGACGGCGGCCAGGATGTCCCGGGCGTATGCTCGGGCTTCGGCCTTGTATTTCCGGCTCAGCTCGACGTCCAGATCGGCGATCACCTCGGCGTAGCGATCGAGGCCGAAGCAGTAGTTGGCGTTGGATTCGTACCAGGGCCGCCAGTTCGCGCTGTCCCAGATGTTGTGCGGCGGCAGCAGGCCGCAGATCCAGAGGCGCCGGCGGCCGGGCAGGTCGCTCAGATACTCGTGCCGCTGCCGGATCATCCAGTCGGCGTTGGCCTTTAGCTTCGGCGCGGCCCGAGTCAGCCAGTCCGGCTCGCCGGTCAACAGATAGTGTTCGACCATCTGCCACTGGATCACGCCCGGCCCCCCGGCGTGCTGCCAGTCCCACTCGACGCCGGACATGGCCCCACGAGTGTCGGAGAACAGGCCGTCGAGCCGCACGGGGATGCTCTCGTCTCGCTCCAGCCACCGGTCCAGCCCGTCACGGGCCGCCCGGTGCATGCCCTGCAGATCCAAGGCCCGGATGATCAGGTGGGATTCATGGGCCAGCGCGTCATACGGATAGTCGCGCATGATGTAGCGGCCCTGCCGGTCCTTATCGAGCACCCGCAACAGATGCCAAGCGCCGCAGCGCCAGGCGTCCGTCAGGCGTCTGTCGGGCAGGTCAATCTGCGCCGGCGGCTCGAACTCGGGCTTCGGATACGGCGGCCAATCGCCTCCAGGATGCATCGCCCGCATCGCCCCTTGCCAGGTCTGTTCCTCGTGTCGGCGGACGCGCTGGCGGATGGTCTCGAGGTTCAGCGCGGCAAGCTCCCGCTGAAACTCTCTCGCACTGGTCGCCCGCGACGGCAGCACCACGGGCATCGGCTCAGGTTCGAGGTCACTTCGCGGCACGTAGAAATGCCACACGGCCGGGTTGCCCAGCGAGTCGGCGTGTGGGTTGCCCGCATGGATGCTGTGCACGACGTCGCTGGTCAGGTCCCATGCGAGGGCCTTTCCCCCGGCCTCCGTGACGGTCAGCTCGACGACGGTGGTATCGTACGAGTGATCGCCCTTGGGGCCGACGACCAGCGAAAGCAGGTCGCCGGGAGCGACGGCCAGGTCGGTCAGCTTCGCGGCATCCGTGTCCGCAGGGATAGAGCACGTTCCGCCCCGATCGATTGCCCCGCCGGCAAGGACCCGTGGGCCGACCTTGCCGTTGCGCGTGATCCACCACTGGACTGCGTTACCTCCTTTAAGATCGGCGCCGGCCACCCTGGCCCTGATACCGACGCGGCCCCGAATGGGGCTGCGCCAGCCGACAGCCACCGGCCCGCTGGGCCCGGGGTGCATCGCGACGCTGCCCGCCGGCAAGGTGAACGTGCTGACGATAACCGGCCTATCGGCCGCATTGGCGCCGAACCAGGGCGTGTCATTGCTGCCCCATCCGCGTACCTCGGCCCCGCCCGCGATCGCGTTGAGCTTCTCTCTTAGCAGGTTCCGCGGCGGGAGGACCTCGCCTTCGCCGGCGATGGCGGCCGCGGCCCGTTGCATGTTGGTGGCACGAACGAAGAATCCGAATTCCGGCGCCAGGATGGGCCCGGTCTGAAGGTCTGCCGGCAGGAAAGAGAAGCTGCCGGAGGTGGTCCGAACCGTCACGATCGTGCGGTTGGCATCCTCCAGCCGTGCCTGTTGGCGCCAAACGGACGTGTTCTGCGTGCTGCCCAGATACAGCAGCCTGACGCGGATACCCCGCCGGGAGTCGCCGATCCGCTTCGACCGCCAGGCGTGGTCGCCGACCATGGTTGTCCCGGCGTCGCCCGCCAGCGGCTGGGGCCTGCCGACGATGCCGTTGTAGGCCTTGATACTCCCGTCCAGTGCGAGTCCCTCTTTCCCATCCTGAAAGCCCCACTCGATTTCCACGTCCGCCAGCTTCCATGCCTCGGCCGTTATGACCCGGACCGTCGGGGTCGTGTATAGCCCAGCGCGCGACCCGGCGTCGTCCTTAAGCGCGACGACCAGGTTGTCTACGGCGATTTCCGGCTTCCGTGCGCCCAGCGTGCAGACGTATCGATGGCCGTCAGCAGAGACCTGCGGCACCTCCGCGGTCATGATCGACAGCTCTCCTTGCCCCGCAGCGCGGCGCGACCACCAACTGGAACTGTTGCCGTGAGGCAGCCACCGCACGACCACGTCCTCGGACCGCGGCACCGCCTTGGCGTCACTGGGCCAGCTCAGCTCGACACGTTCGACGGGCCGCGGCTCCTCGAAGAGCAATCCGCAGATCACGCCGGCTCTCTCATGTTTGATGCCGTCGGTGAAGAGAAACGCCGTCTCCGGCGGGTTTTCCTCTCCCTTGCGGTCCGAGCGGAACAAGTACGCGCTGGATGCGATGTCCGCCGGCTGGCCCACCAACCGTTCCAGGTCCTTTTCAAGTGCCGCCGGCAATTCACCCCCCCAGGCTGTTCCTGCGGTTTGCAGTATGATCGTCCCCCACAGAATCACCACAAGTTCTGCTCGCATGCGTCAATCCTCACGGCCTTCCAGGGGAACGTTCTTTGTCATGAGCTTACTTCTCTTGCTGCCCGGTGGGCCCGCGCTATTCACCGTGGCGATGAAACCGGCGGGCCTTCACCCGACTTGGCCGAGTCGGCCGCCCAGATGGCACGGATCGCTTCTTCATCCCCCAGTCCATCCGGAACCGCTGGACTGGGATTGTTGGCGTAATACCATCGCATGCCGTCCAGCGGCGATCTCAGCGTGCGGCTGCCGGGCATTTGAAGATAACCATTGGGATCAGTACGCCGCACCCAATCCCACGCATACCGCAGCCAGTTGCTTCGATACTCCCGACTCTGGTGCGCAAACCAGGTGATTTCATCGTAACCCCAGATCCAGATGCCTCCCGCCTTCGCCTGACCCGGCTGCCTGCTCACGCCCCAGTTATCGATCTCCACCAGATAGGGCAAGTGCTCGCACTGCCAGCCGCTCAGCGTCGTCCCGCCCTTGCTCCGGCCGTAGATGCCGTCGGAGAATCCCACCTTGAGGATCGCCTCTTGCGGCTTGTCCGGGACTTCCATGATCCGCAGGGGGAAGGAATGGAAATCCATCAGCAGTCGTCCATCACGCACCAGGCCGCCGCTGGGGACGTGAGAGTCGCACAGCACCATGTGCCGTCGGGCATGTTTCGCCGCGTGCGAGCGGATCAGCGTGAGCACTTCGGCGTAGTGATCGAGATTTCGGTCGTTGCCGTTCATCAGCTCCGTCTGTCCAAGGTGGATCGCTTCACAGCCCACGTCGATAAACGAAGCCCCCAGAAAGAAAAACCAGAGCTTGGTTTCCGGGCGGCTCACGTCCGGGACCGACTGACCCCGTCTCCAGTGGTCCTTCAGCCGCCCGCTAGGATAGAGCATCTCGGCGTAGCGAAAGTTCCGCTTCTCGGCCGGCTGGCCCAACGCGGCCAGCGCCCACTCCGGCACCGGTACCTGCTCGACCTGGGTGGTCACTATCTCAAAGATGCACGCTTGCAGAATCATTTCCGGATCGGCGGCGTGAACCTTGGGGAGTTGCTGTCTTGCCAGATCGAGATTCCGCAGCAGGTTTGCCTCGCCACCCCACAGGCAGAGGCTTCGTCCGATGAACTTCGCCCCGATGCTCTTGAGCATCCGAATGTGGTCTTCGAGGTTGCCCCGCCCGTTGAGCAGACCCTCCATCGTAATCGCTCGCGATAGGTAGTTCTCCAACACCTCCCGAGAGATTGTCCTGTCGAATTGATATTTGCCACGGTGCGAGGCAATCGGTTGTTCCGCCGCACGCGTTGGCTGCGCAGTAAACAAGGAGCCCGCTACGAGCCAAGTCGCGGCCAGGCAAGAGGCTCTCCGTGCGAAATGGATAAGCGAATTGTCCATGGTCGTGTTCTCCTTGCATCGAATCGCGGTCCAGCGTCAAGAATTCCAGTTCATGATATCTGCAATCTATGGGAATTGCCAGGCTGCCGCAACTCGGGCGACTCGGAGATGCCGTTGGCGACCAGCGATCCTCGGCAGGCTCATTAGCCGCTGGACAGGCGAACTGCGCTGTCAGTTCTGTTGGCGAGCGAGGCCGAGCCCGTTGGTTCCAGTACCGGTTCCTCTCTATCCCGCGGAGAGGAGGCGACGCGATGCCCGGCGTAGACTTCTAATTGCTCCACGAGCGGATCACGATGCGAGAAGTACTGCGGCTACTGCAATTCGAGCCGACAGTTCGGCGTGGGGACCCGTGGCGTGGCCCGTGCCCAGTGCATGGTTCGCGGAATCTGCGGAGTCGTTCGTTTTCGGTGAACGCGCGGTTGGGTCGGTACCATTGCCTCGCCTGCGGATCACGGGGCCACGCGTTAAATGACACCCGTTTGGAGCCACGGCAAGCCTGTACTGCCTGTACTGGATTAAGGCCCTTGTACTGCGTCAGATCGCTTCAGGATGCACCAGATTGCACCGGATTGCGAAAGGCGGTTGACACGTTCAAAACGAACCTTACCATAGGTGGCGTAAGGACTTTCTGAGCTTCTCGACGTGATTCTCGCGCTGCGTTCGGGAAGTAGCGCTCGCTGATTTGTGAGGGTCCAGCCGGGCTGGCCTGACACATTTCCGAAAATCAGGAGTTCGGCTATTTGCCCAGGCTTGGCAACGGAGAGTTGGTGGTCGGGAGAATCCAGTACACGTGCTGGATTCTGGCCCGGGCAAAGGATTGCAATAGCATGAACCACGGAAGAGAAGCGCACTTGGAGACGCAGAGAGGCCGTTAGGAACAAATGGCCGAGACGGTAAGCCCGAAGGCCTTCCAGGGCAATGCCCCGGCACGTCCCGGCCAGCGAACAGTCTACCCGCGGAGAACGCCATCGAGAAGGGGCGCCCTGAGAAGGCGAGATTCTCTTCCGCATGGGCCCTGCCGGCGTCCGATTCCAGAGATTGGTTCCTTGCGAAACGGCGACTACCACTTCTACCACTTTTCGCACTGACTACCACTTCAGATTGCGACAGAATGCAACAGATTGCAACGGATTGCAAAGGGCCCAGATGTCGCTAGAATTGTCACAAACCATTTGCCACAAAAGGGTTTGGAGGCTTTTCGGCAGCACGAGTGGGCAAGCTTCCCAAGCTGGACGTCGCGGGTTCGAATCCCGTCTCCCGCTCTTAAAGACATAAACCACGCTGGGACCTTGACTTAGGCCCACCCCTCCTTCGGAAGGTGCAGCTCATTACCACGTTTCATTTCGTGGTACCCATACCACGAAATGGGAAAGGAGCTGCACCATGCCGCGTCCGAAGAACCCCACCCCCTCCTATCTTCTCCATCAGAAGAGCGGCCAGCTCGTGTTCGCCTCAAGAATGGCAGTCGCTACCGAGATGTCTACCTCGGAGAGTACGGCTCGCCAGAGAGCCTTGAAAAGTGCCATCGCGTGCTGGCCGAGTACTTCGGCGACAACGGCCAGGATCAGCCGGAGCCCGTGCCGGCATCGTCGAGGGACCCGGACGACTGGACAGTCGCCGAGTTGGCCGTGAAGTACGACGACTTTGCAGGGTCCCACTACGTTAAGAATGACGAGCCGACGGACGACCGATATAGGGCGGCCATCCCCCCCTGGTCAATCTCTACGGCAGGACGCTTGCCAAGGAGTTCGGCCCGAAGAAGTTGAAGGCACTTCGGTAATCGATCGTGCGGCGAGGAAACGTCCGGACGGCCGAGTTCGACGACCAAGGGAAGCTTGTCAAGCCTGGCGAACCGCTCGGCCGGGACTACGTGAATAACCTGATGAAGTCGGTTGTCCGGATGTTCAAATGGGCGGTCACCGAGGAGGAGGTTCCCCCCGCCCTTCCGGACGCGTTGACCAAGGTGGTCTGCGTTCGTGTGTTCGGCGAGTCCAGTTTTCTCGGCGTGCCAGGCGTGCCTGGAGGTTCTTCGCCGCCAAGTCGAGCGAAGAATCTTGCTAACGCTTCCATGCTGGTGCAGTTAGTTCCGCCGACGCGAAGATACTCAAGACGCACGATTCCTCCGCTCCGACTGCGACGTCCCTGTGTCGCCCACCTGTAAAGGGTAGAGGGTGCCGGATGGTTATCCCCGCGGACCTTTGGCAACTTGCCAGCCGGCCGCGCACTCCGAGCAAGAGGAATTCGTGCGAGACTCGCCAATGGTTGCCGATGCCGATTTGCGGCTGGACCCAGATGAAGCAGGACTTGTAGCTGAATCCCCAGGCTTCGATGACGTCGAACGCGTCCAGAAGAAAGCCGTTGGTGGTCCAGAGGTGAAGATGGGCCCGCTCATCGCATAGTTGCTCCACGGGCTCGTCGCAGATTTCGCCCACGGTCATCGTGGCATAGTGGTTGCTGGTTGTGGCGCGCGTCGCCTGATTGCTGTAGGGCCAAGGCGGATCAGCGTAAATGGTCGAGAACTTGGCGGCGGCCTTGACTAGCTCCTGCAGATCATTCACCACGCCGGGCGCCAGTGCCGCGGTGTGCGTGGTCGTGGGCCGCACTTCTCGCTGCCTTATCAGGCGCAACAAGCCAGCCGTGGTCGGCTCGCGCTGGGCTTCCACGGTCTCGGTGATGTAACGTTCGAACTCATCGTCCGACAGACTCGCAATTCTCTGGCTGAGCAACGATTCCGATTTACCGATCTCCAGGCCGGGCAGCAGCAGGGGACCATCCGCGGGTTCGGCAGAGTGTATGGAGGCCGTGTATTGATTGCCCAGGGCGGAGTCGGCCAGGTGCTGCGTTTCATTCCTTCCAGATTACTGTCATCCTTGTATGCCTCGACCTTGTCGCTGACCATCAGCACGCCCCCGGCCATCGAGACTATGGACGGCTGAACAATCGTGTCTGTCATTGCCTCCTTCACGGCAAAAGTCTTCATCGTCGTCTTGTGTTCCAGCCATTCGGCAAGGATGTCGCAATGGTCAGGATCATTGCGCCAGACCACGCCATCCCACGAGTTAAAACGCTGGAATCCCGCCGGTCCGAAACCGTCGCTTCCCAGCCGGCAGCCGTCGACAAGCCCGACAACGTTCATCCCTGGCTGTACGCCCCAGCAGGTGAGAATATAGACATCCGGCCCCAGTTCCTCGCGTGCGGCCAGATCCCACTTGCGCAGCGTTTCACCCGGTGTCGCGTTAATCTCCTTGAAGTATTCAGGGTTTCTCCTATAGGCGTTCAGCAGATCGCCGGCCCCGTCGATCTTTACGTAGTCCCAACCCTGCTTTTTGAGGGCGCGGTAGGTTCGACGAGCCATCGCCTCCAGCGCGTGCTTGTTGTGCGTGTTGAGCAAATAGAACCCATGGTCCATGAAGAGTTCGCCGTCCGACTTGCGCACAAACCAATCTGGATGTTCCTTCCCGATATCCGCAACGCCCGGGTCGCTGGGCCTATGCACGCGATGAACCCATATCCCGGTTTTCATTCCGGCGGACCGGATTTTTTCCATGGTGTACTTCCAGCCGCCCGGAAATCGATCGTTCCAGGTTAACCAATTCTCCGGGCAGCTGCCATTGCCGATCTGGCAGCAGTCGTCCAACTGTATATATTGATAACCAAAGTCGCGGAGGTTCTTCTCCCCAAAGACTTCTTCTCCGCAAAGACGTCGACAACTGCGTCCAACACTTCTTGATTGAAACCATGCTTGTACGCCCACCACGTGCAATAACCCGAGACGGAGCCTTTCCAAGGCTTGTAGGTCCAGGGTTCGAAGTGTTCGATCATCTTGTGCTTTTGATACAAGCGGGGGCGAAACAGAATCTCCACGCTCGATCCGCGACTCTCCCAGGCGAAGGTGATCCGCTGCTCTTCCACGAGTTTGGGTTGGATCCGCGTCGCCCCGTCTTCCGGGCCGATCAGAACCCAGTCCCAGCGGCGATCGTAGACGACGTTGTTTCGTAGATTGTGGCTCAACCCGACACTGTTGCGGACATACGGGAAGCGGTCCTGCGCTTCGCTACGGGTTTCGGCGGGGAACGCCTCTTCGCTGCCATGGACGGTGCCACGCAAGACCAGCTCGACACCTTTTTCCGGCTTGGCCAGAACGAACTTCAGGCGTTGCTCGACTTTGTCGTCCACTGTTTCCGTCGGTTCGAGCTTGACAGTAACCTCTTCCACTTCGCGCCCGTCGGAGTCTTCGGCGCTAATTGTGGCATCGAGAATCATGGTGCCATGATATTGGAGGCTCAGTCGCCCTTGCCCGGCATTCCACTCGACCGTGGCGGGAGCGTTTGCCGGAGGCGCAACCATCTCCTGAGCAACGGCCCAAGAGGCGCCGGCCAGCACAGCCAAGATTATCGCTGGGGACAAGTGTCCCACGAAAGGTCTAGTAGTCATCTTAATGGTTGCTTCTTTGGTGCTAGCACCAAACGGTTTTCGGGCCGAGTTGCGTTAACTTTGAGATCTCACACT
>CAZUAM010000158.1:0-12224 GCA_964618095.1 uncultured Planctomycetaceae bacterium
GCAACAAGACGACAACCCCAATCCGACGGTAAATTCCTTGCCGCCCCTCGCCTAATCATGCCCGTAGAAGTTGAATGGGAACCCGAGGTTTCGCGAGGCGGTTCCGTCATCGGAGCCGTACAGAGTACGGGTGCCGGTCAGGGAAATGTCTTCCCAGGCATACGGGATGTTGTTCGTGGCCAGGTAATCGTAGGCGTCCGGACCGATTTCGCGGGCCGGGGCGTTGCGCAGGCCGACCGTTGTCAAGAGCACAAGGCTCAGGGCAATTGCTGTTGCTGAGGCTTTCATGGTTTCGTCTCCTGTTGTTTGGCGGCAACGGAGTTCCGTGCCGATGTTGAAACGAAGCCGATCGAGACCGTCCCAATCGTTGAGTGTTTTGCGCAGACTGGTCCTGCGCTTGCGCCACCAGAAGGCAATTCCGGCCGCAGCGGTTACCAGCAGGACCAGAGTTGCCGGCTCCGGAACGCGTTGAACCATGACGCCGTCCACTCGGGGAAAAGTGCTCAGGCCGGAACCCGCCAAGCCACGCCATTCGACGTAGCGGATCGGGAGATCGACCGAAGCCTCCAGCCCCGTGAACTGGGCACCGCTTAGAGTGAAGCTCTCAATGGCGGCTCCATGCTCATCGAAGGCCGTGAACGAAGTCCTGCTTCCCACCTCAGGCCAGACGTACCCCCCAACCCGCAGAGCCGGCTCATCGAGGAACCTGGCTCTTACGACGAACGGTTCGGGCGGGGTGTTGTCAAAGCCGGTGGCCAAATGGTGCCCGTGGAGGCCATAGCCATCGTAGTCGGCAATGTAGCCGGTGAACTCCACGCCCAGATCCGCGTAGGGATTCGGGTAATTGGCCCCGAGGTGACTGCCGTATGCCAGATCGCTGAAGTCGAACGTGATCGGGTTCTCGAAGGCATCCGGCCCGATCTGGGCGGCCATAGTGACACTCCGGCCGGTCATCAAGAGTATCAAGCCTAGCGCTAGCGTGGTTGTGTGACTCTTGATGTTTCTGTCTTCCTTCTGTCTGTGGCGATGGATCTCCTCGCCGATTTCAGATCTCACGCGATCGAGCCCACCTCGATCACTATACATTTTGCTGATGGTGAACCTGCGATTACGGCGCCAGAACAAGAGCCCTATTGCAGCCGTTGCCAACAAGGCCAGAGTCGTGGGCTCCGGAACCGGCACGATGGAAAGCGAGCCAAGACCGCCTGAATCAAAACGAACCGGGTTCTGGCCAGAAACGTTATCGCGGGCATAGCCGAACCACTCGTCGAATGTGACAATCCCATTGTCATTGGCGTCGGCCGGCAGTGAATAGCCGATGCCGCGAATCAGTTCACCCGTGAACCGACTGTAAGGAAACCCCCCATAGCTGTCCTCATCTTCGCGCGACGACATCATCGCGTAGACATTCGGCAGGGTGTTCAAGTCAGTCGTGCCGCCAACCATTCCGCCGGAGTGGCACGCGTCGAAAACCCCGAAGAGGGGAACCCTAGAATCTATCCTTGCGAAAGCGAGGGCGAGCTGATCATCGGTGATCTCGTCGCCGGAGAGCAGACCTATCGTCTCGTCGAAGGGGTTGGACGCCCAACCGGCCCGTTCATCGTAGCTGCTCCAATCGCCGCTTCCGCCATGGCCGGAGTAGAAGAACAGGGCCAAGTCCCCCGGTCCGGCATTGTCGGCCAGCCACCCGATGTCCTGAAGGATCGTCGCTCCGTCTCGGTTCGAGTAAGTTCGGAAGTGGAGCGGCGTGCCACTGGGATTTGGCACGGCCTGGTAGGCGGTGCGCAGGCCGCTGACGTCCGTGTAGTAGCCGTCATTGCCGATTCCGAGGAACCAAACGTCGGCCAACACCGCAGACGGCAATAGTGCATTCAAGAAGAATGCAGCGGCCAGTTTCTTCCAGGCCGGTGAAGGCTGGCGCTGGTTGAATTTCATAGCCCTGAACAACATAGTTGCATTCATAGTGTTTTCCTCCTGCTCTTAGCAGCTTTTCGGGGCTGCCGATTCTCGACTCATCGCGGTCGGCACCTGACCGACCACTGAAATTGGAGAGCAGGAGCGACCCGGGCATGCCGATCGATCGCCGGGCCGCCCTCGCCCTCACAGCCAGATACGTGAAAGGTCGTGAACTGGTGGCCAGCCAAGAACTTTTTCTTTTCCAGCCACCGGATTGGCCAAGTCCGCGTATCCCTGAGAGGAGAATTGCGCGAGGGGAGAGCCATGTGGACGTGCCCGGCAATCAGCGGTAGAATGTCCCCAAGCACGGCCGATCACGGTAGCGTCCGACCTGGCAGGACCTGGCTTGCCGAGAAAAGCTCCAGTGTTACTGTCTACGGTCAATGGATGTGTCTTGCGGGCATCAAGGGGACAAACCACATGGCTGAACGGGAGGAGTCTGAAAGCCAAGCGGGCGAGCTTCCCGAGTTTGGATTGATTATCAACTCGGATGCCTGGGAGAAATCCTTGCCGGTGACGGCATGGGATGCACTGAAAGATGCTGACAGAGACAGTGTGGAGTACTTTGCCCGGCGGTATGCCACGCCGATCTATTGCTACTTCCGCAGGCACAACATCCAACGCGACCAGGCAAAAGATCTGACCCAAGGTTTTCTCGTAGACAAGATTATTCTGGGGAGGCTCCTCAGTAGGTATAGCCCGGGGGAGCATCGGTTCCGGTCGTACCTTCTTCCGGCTCTTCGTAACTACCAGATCGATTTCATCCGAAAGAGAAACCGAGAGCCGACGCTGGGGCTTGACCAGGTCATGGAAGGTAGTCCCGATTTGGAGCCGGCAGTCGAGAAGGATGTCGAACGAGAAGTCATTTGCCAATGTGTACACGACCAACTGAGGGAAGTGATGCTACTGGTGCAGTGCGAGTGCAAACAAGATGGCTTGGGTGATCACTTCCTAATGTTCTGTTTGCGGCACTTGACGAACCCCAGGCCCAGTTGGAAGAAAATCGGCGAGGAATTCGGTATTGATTGGCAAGAGGCCAAGAACAGGGCGTGGACCGTCCGGGACAGGCTCAAGAAGGCTATCTTGAAGGAATTCAGGATGCAGGGGATGACTAAGGACGAGGTATTGGACGAGATACGAGAGTTGAAGGGTATGTTCCATAACTTCTTTGGCACGGAACTCTCTTTCGAGGAACGGGAAAATGAATGAGCGAGAATATGACTCGGACACGTTGACCGCCGACCAGATTCTTGCCCTTCTCGACCTTACCCTGGAGTCGTGGGGTGAGTGTGAGTTTGACCGCTTGGTGAACTTGCCGTCTGAAGAACTGCTTGGACGATTTCGCAAGAGGCTGGAGGCCAACAAATTAGGTCTGGAGCAAGCGGCTCACCTGCTTGCTATGAACGGGCTTACGTTGAGAAGTTGGCTGAAGAGTTCCAAACCTTTACCTGAGGCTTCGCACCATAAGCTGGCAGGATTGTGTCTAGTACTTTCCCTCGCTGAGGATGCCGATGGCTCTGAGGCTGGGAACTTGGCGCGAACTGCGGTTGCATCCGTGCAAAGCGGAGCGACTCGAACGGTGCCTGTCCGTAGCGACGAGACTACACGCACCCTGGCGGTGGTGTTTGGCGTTGCAGGCCTAGCAGCTGCTGCCCTTCACTCGGCGCTCACCCGAACAACCGCCCCCAGCGCGTCAGGGGGAGAAGAATAGGTAGGTCGTCGCTTTGGATGTTACCGAGTACAGCCTTCGAGGACTGACTTCGATACCGGGATGACTTGCAACGCACCTGCCTTGAGAGGGCTTTGCCGCGTCGCTATCGCTTTCTTCCAATAAGGCGAGGCGTTAGACGTACACTCCGACCTGCCTACTCTTTGACTGCGCCGCAGGGGCCCGAGCTTGCCAACGCGCTGGGCGGCCTCTGCGAGGCGTTTGCTCACGGTGACCTCGGCCCGACGAGAAAAGCCGAGCATGGCCATTTCCATGGATTGATTACCGCTCAGACTATCGATTCGGTGTCCCGAAAGACAATGGATCTGTTTTCCGTCGATAAGTGGTCTCGCCCTCTACTTCCACCGCTCAATGAACGCCACCACCCGATACGGCGGCCGGTTGTCGGTATCCTGGCCGGAGTTGTAGGGGCCGTAATGCCCGAGTATCTCGCCCGACTCGCCCTCCAGATTGTTCACGCCGCTGGTCCAGGAGGTTGAAGTGGGCGAGGCGTCCCAGGCCTGTTCTGTGCCGTCTTGGCCGGCGTCGACCTTGTCGGAGGTCGTGTCGTAGGCGTGGCGGTGATTGGGGTGTGCGGGGTGGTTGTTTTCGGTCTGACCGTGCCAGCGGTGGTCGCCAGTCTGGCCGATGGCACTTTCATCACTTTGACCACCCTCGTCGACGCCCAGCGGGAACCGGCCGGCGAGATCGAATGCGTCGCTTGCGCCGTCGCACAGCCGCCAACCCTCGGGAATGGCCCCAAGCTCGCCCCGCCAAAGCTTGATGGTGCCGATCTTGTCATCCATGTAGTCGCTGACGCATACTTTGACGCCATCGGGGTCTTCGCTGTAGGCCAGCACGGCGTCCTGGAAGATGGCCGGATCGCCGGAGGTACTGCGGGGCAGGTAGACGTAGAAACTGGTGCCGCTGACGCCCGTCCCGTCGCGATTGCAGGACTTGCACAGAACTCGCGGGTCGCCGGCGTTCTCCTCCCAATCGGATTGGGCCTTGGCCCAGCGGACGCCCGGGCGGACGATTTCCAGAAGTTCCCAGCGGTCATACTGCTCGTTCCACCCGGCGATGAGCGTCGATCCGGAGGCGATCGTTTCGGAAAACGTGTTGTTGACGCCCATCACGGTCGGGTCGTGGCCGGCGTTGCCGTCGACCGGCAATTGGCCGGTGATGGGCTGCATCACCTCGACGGTGGACTGAATTTTCGCTGGGGGAGGCTGGTAAGCAATCAACTCCGTGCGTTCTTCGAGAATCGGCCCCCTCCTCTTCGAAGATCCGCTTGCACGCAAAGTACGCCCGCCGGCACTTCGAGGGTCCCCATTCTCTCTTGACGAAGGCGGAGTTCCTGAATTCGCGTCCTTCGTATTCACAGAGCCGCCGTTCGACCGAATCGCTGATCGCCGAGTAGCTGAAGCCCTCTTCATCGTACAGGTGGACGATCTCGGCCATGACCGCCCGTTCCTTCCCAGTTGGGCACCCATTGCCGGTGGTTCCCCATTTCAACCAGCTTGAACCCCAGCCTCTTCTGGCCGTTGCACGGTCGGTTGAGCTTTTGCATCCGCGCAGCGATCTGCTTGTTTCGCTGGCTGATCAGGTCGGACTGCCCCTGAGCCACCGACGCCATGATGTTGGCCACCAGCATCCTCTGGGGCGCGCCCAGACCATCCCCCGATTGTGGCGGCCTGTGCCAATCGCTCCAGCAGAATGGTTGCAGCAACGGCTCAGCAGCCAGGAACCCTCGGGCGTGATCTCGCAGGTGGTGGCTGCGGGCCGCAAGCCCAAGAAGGAGTAGCCTACTTCCCTTTTCCGGGCTGGCGCCGCTGTTTAGTCTTCAGACGCCGTTTGGCTCGCTCTGGAGCCTCTTCTGTGCAGGGCAAGTCCATCAGGTCTTTGCCCGAGGCCAGCAGTTCAGTATAGAACCAGTAAGCTCGGTAGTACCGGCTGAGGTTGACGCGCTTGCGGGCCCCGTACGTCTGGGTCCAGGGCTTGCCGTTCCACATCTTCTCGCCGCGCTGGCGGAAGTCGTCGGCGATATCGGCCATCCGTTCGCCCCTGTCGGAGCGGTACTTGATCTCCCGGATCAGGTCGCATTGCTTCCCGTCCCAGACGTCCAAGAGGATGGGCTTTGCTTGGCCTGGCACTCTCTTGCGAAGTCGCACGTGCCCCGGCGGCGGGTGGCTGTGGTAAGGCAGGCCGTGCTCCTTGCGCCACGCCTTTAGCCGACGTAACACTTTGGCCGGCGGGACCAAGTGACGCAACATCTTGCTGCGTATGGGGTTGCGGCGATAAAGCCCGGCCATCCAGAACATAGAGGGAGCGGTCTTGACCCCGGCCCTCCCCCCCCATCGCCCCGCCCGCTGTCGATTTAGCTACCCCTCCCGATTTTCCTCCCAAAACGTGTATGCCGCAGAAATTCGGGTATTTTCTGGGAGAGGGTCGAGGGCCGATTCAGCAAAAAGCAGAATGTGGCGAACGAGGGCTACTTCTTACAGTTGGCTTTTCACTGCAACAATGTTACCCTTCGCCCCGAGGTTCGATAGAAGAGGTTTTCTGCGCCCGTTTGGCCCTCAGATCGTGTCTTGGGTCCCTTGGGGCTCGAACGGCGGTCTTTACCAGGCCGGCACCGGATGCACTGGGTACCGTCTCGTCATTTGCTCCCTCGGACCACCGTCCTCTTCCTGAGCCTGTCCTCGATCTCCTTCCCGGACTCTTCTGCGTGGCCGATGACGATTTCAGCCAAGAGGTAGCGAACCTGGTTGAGGCATCGTTTCAGGGTCTCTTCCGTCCGGGCGTGTCGGAAGATCATGCTCTCCGTGGAATTGGCTGGCAGAATATCCGCCAGGTCATCCTGGAACTGCCTCGCCGTTTGGACAAATCCCCGGAGGATCTCGATTCTGTCGGCCATGGCTTGACCCGAATTTGGGGTATTATCGATGTACATTCTGACTTTTCGGCGTCCTGTCGGGCTCGCCTCAGTCCCCGAGGTAGCGGTATCGGCTCGCCCGCCGCTTGGCGCGATCGCCTTTCTCCACCTCCACGACCACGCCGTCATGGCATAACAGCCACAGCCACCTCCACGCCGTCGCGTGGTTCACCTGCAGCAGCCGTCCGGCAGTTCGACAGGCCAGAAAGAACGGCTGCTTTTCCGGCTCCTGCTGAAGTTCCCGGCACAGCGCGACCAAGAGCTGCAGGCCGGCCTGCTCGTATTTCTCGGCAGCCCGGGGTAGCGGTGCCTGTTTTGCACGTTCCAAGATGGCGACCATCGGTTCGGCTCCTTTTGGATACTTGATCTTGGGCCACGCCTGGAGAAAGTCGATCCACGTTTCCTCGAAGGGTCTGGTGTCGATCACCTTCTCGGCGACCCCGGTATTGTGCCAGCACCGCACGTAGGGCTCCAGCGCATCGGCCGGCGCATCGGCCAACCGAGGGACCGCCTTCAGCGCCCGGGCCAGGTCGAACACCTGGCGGTTCCGCCTTCCCGGGCCGGAGGGCAGGGTCTCCAGGATCACGGACTGGACATCTTCCGGCAGGCTGCGGAAGTCGTCGTCTCCGAGGTGAACAACCCTCTCACCCTCTATTGCCTCCGTTCTCCTCTGTTGTCCTCTGTTATCCTCAGTTATCCTCAGTTATCTCCGTTTTCTCCGTTCTCTCTGTCCTCTCTGTCCTCTCTGTTGCACGGGGGGTACGGTCCAGAAGGCCCGCCGCCTCGAGATCATCGATGAAAGGTAGCGGACCATCGGGCAGCGGAATCACCCACTCGTACTGCGGGCCGTCGGGGTGCCGGCTTGGGGGCAGCAGACAGTAGCCGGCTCCCCGCAGCTCGCCGTCTGCTCGCTTGACAGGTCGGAACGGAAGTAGACGTGCCGGCCCCGGGCCGTGGTCACCGTTGGCAGCGTCTTGGCTGGATCGGGATGCTCGGCAGCCCATTGCTCGTACGCCTCCATGACGTCGAAGTCTCGGCAGATCAGACTTCCGGATACTTCGCCCAGAATCACGGCCAGGCCGTGGTCCTTGCCGCTGGCGAACCATCGCCTCAATGTCGCTTCAGTCGGCTGCTCCGACCGATACCTTTTCCACGATCGGCATGCCGGCTTCTTGGTGCCGGTCCTGATCGGGATGACCGACCAGCCGCGCCGGTGATACTCTAATGCAGGCTCCAGCAGTGAGAGCCCTTGCTCAGAGCTGGGTTCTTTTGTACGATGCACTTGCGATCTCCAGGGCGCCGTGCGGACCACTACACCTGCATGGCGCCCTTTTCTACTTCCTCACCGACGATATCGCTCAACCCGGGATCCGCCTGTCGGCGGGTGGCCTCCAGGAAGCTAGCCCCGCCTTGCTCCCAGCCGATCTGGCAGTTGATCGTGGGTTAGTTGGCCCATGTCGACTCCTGCAGACACTTGTCGTCCAGCCGCTTCTTGTACTGTTTGTAGGCGTCCGGCGGTGAAGGAATCGTCCTGAGGCGGTGATGATTGACATTCGTCATGCCGTCGTCGTCTTGCCAAGCGACTACGACAACGATCTGTTCCTCGGGGTCGTAGCGAGCACACATGCCTCTGGGTCCCGTCGTGTCCGTTTCGTGGTCGGGGAATTCTGCCGTTGCTCTGTAGCCGACCAGCAGCCCTAAGGCGGGACCAGGAGGACCGCCAACCGGTGGCTTGAGCGACTCGTCAATTACGATATGGACCACACCGCGGCCTTTGGATTGGTAGCCCCGCCAGGCAATCGCGGCCAGCAGTCCCATATGCGCAACTATCCATTCCTGTTGTTGTTGCATAGTTTTCACGTGCTTCTCTCCGTTGCTGTGGTCACGTTCGTCACCTCTTGGTCACGTACGACGCCTCCGAGGGCCACCTGTTGCGCCGCGAACGTGTGGACAGAGCGTCAGGTTCTCGGAAGACAGTCTGCTGCTCGTGCTCCGCCGTCGGCGAAGTCGGACAATGTCCCAGTTTCCGGGCTGGTAGTGTTTCCGTGGGTTGGGCCCTCACGCGCAACCTCTTGCAGATCCGAATGGTCGAGCCATGCTTACCTGGCGTACTTGTCTCGATACTCGTCCGGCGACGGCATCTTCGCCGGGTCCATCAGATCGGGCCATCTCCGCGTCGCAGTGTCCGGCGAGACGCCGAACCGGAACCTCCAAAGGGAACAGTCAGTGCATGGGCAGTATTTCACCGCGTTGAAGCTACCTTCACCGCCGCTGCAATCTAGGCATTTCTGGCGAATTGCGTAGAGCGGAGAACGGGCCTTGCTTGTCTTGCTGGCTCCCGTCCTTCGCAGCAACCCCGGGGGAACCTCCGAGGGCTGGCCAGGCGTGGCTTCTGGCGCCGCTTGCCCCTCTCCAGAGACCCTTTCAGCCTCCAATGGGCATTCAGACGGCTCAGAAGACCTGTTGGCATCGATCTGCGTTTCTTCATCTGTCACAGTAGGGCTCCTGCTCCGGAGTGATTGGCGCGCAGACAACCTGCCGCTTCTGGTTGATACTCCGCACGGTTAGAGTCCTTCCGCCTGAAGTTGCTCTTCGGCAGTCGCCGCAGAACGTTGGCGCCCCGTCGGAATCTGCTGGGCTCTTAGCAAATTGGCGTTGGTCAGCGCCTCGAAGAACCGAGCCAGGGCTTCCTTGCTCGTGCATCTGGTGCCGCCCACCTGGAGGCTCTCCAGGATCACACCCTTGCAGCCGGCTGTGGTCCAGCGGTACAGGCAAGAGACGTGCGGCCTCTTGTCGCCGCGCCGTCGAGGGAGGAGTCTAGCCGCGTCGGCCAAGGAGAGGAGGGTTTCAGAATTCGGGTCGATCATTCGCATACCTCGCGTGTACGTGAAACGATTCAGCAGTACACACAAGAATACGCATACAGCAGTGCAGAACCATGGATGAATTCTGGCTTAGCTTCGCCAAGAACGTGGCATAGCTATGTCAGGAACCGACGCGGAATCCGGTGGCCCTTGCCGGGTTCAGATTCGATGATTTCGTGGATCTGACTTGGCAGGCCTTTCTTGACACGATCGGCCCGCATGTCCAGGGTGTGCCCGGCTACCCAGTCCCCATGGGCCTTAATCATCGCATCGACGTAGATGGCCTCATCTTGTTCCAACTTGTAGACAGTGCCGTCCAGAGTGGCCTCCAGAGCTTGAACATCGACGCTTAGCCGGGAACGCCCTGCGGCCGGGACACCAGAGGACTCATCGTCCACCTTGCTGCCCGCTGTCCGCTCGGAAGATCCCTCTCCGCCGTCAGCGGCCGTTGGCGTCACGCCGATGCCGTCCTGCTCGTTCTTCGTGGCCGAACCGGGCGCGAAGAACGACTCCGCAGCGAAGGGTGCTATGTCCTGCGGCGCCTCAAAGCCGTGACGAAGAAGCCAGTCTGCCGCCTGAGCGTCACTAAGGCGATGCGCCTCTGGTGGGCCGGCCACCCCGGCTGCGCAGTGTTCTCTCTCACTGACGAGTGTCCAGTGCGCTGATGCATGCCGGTACGCGGTTGCTGTCACAAAGAAGGTTGGACAGTTCTCAAATGGCTCCCACCCTTCCTCTTCGTGGACCGGTCCATACTTCTCAGTGTCGGTAGTGTCGAACAGGACCAGTTTGCCGGTGTCGGTATCCACGACCTCGAACTTCGACGGACGAGGCGCTTCCGGGCCACCTTGGACTGCCTCGACGAGCCGACGAACCTTCTCAGCAAGAACTACAAGGTGGTCGTTTGCGGAAAGCTGACCACTTGACAAAGTGTCTTGCATCTCGCGAACCTTGACGGTCCTGCGAACATGGCGCCCTGGATTCCTCTCGGATTCAGTTTCGCTTTCTAGCCAAACCGAAGGTCTTGATGGAATCGTGGCGGCTTCTTCAGCAAGGGCATCGCCGAGTACGGTCGCTTGTTCGTGAGTTAGATTCTCTACCCGAGCCAACACATGTACCTCATCCATTGGTTCCAGCGTGGCATCAACGAACAAGTCGAAACGAGCGAGAATGAAGTACGCTTCCTTACTCACGGTTGACCTATCTTCTCGCGCCGGCCGGTCGTCCGTGGTGCTGGAAGACGCCGTCCGAGCGCGAGCAAGTAACTCTGCGCGCACTTCAGGCGTTCGCTCAATCGCAGCAACCACTTCCTTGGATCTCTTGGAGAGGGCGCCCCACTTGCGACTGCAGCCGGGCCAGAAACTGACGTCGCGTTCCTCCCGGCCATGAGTCATTTCAACAAGCAGGTTTTCGACTTCCGCCTTCAACTCGCTGAGCAAAAGAACATAGTCGCTCGTTGGCTCGCCGATCTCCGGTTGCCCCCAATCAGGCTGTTGATTGTGCTTGCCCCACCCCGTAATGGCCGCGCGGTAGCAGGGTTGGCTCAACAGCTCGTCCAGGTCCAATAGAGACTGGCGAGTTTGCTCCCGCTCGTCCGCTTCGATACCAGACAACTGCACCTCTTGGCTGCACATCTCGGCCACCTTGCCCCACACGTCAAAGACCGCCTCAAATGCCGCTTGGGCTTGCTTCCAAACCTGTATGTGGCTCGGCTGCTCAGGCAACACACAACTACCTTCTAGGCCTGGCGGGGTGGCCGTGGTGGAGGTAGGTGAGGCCACGACAGCCGGCTGCGCCGAATCCTGCCAAGCGGCGTGCAACCGTTCAGCGAGTTCATTCACCGTGTAGAAGAGCTTGTACTCGGTTGAGATACCTTCAGGAACTGGCTGCCGTCGGTATCCGGCCTCAAGTCCCCGCCAATCCCGCTGAACTCGAATGTATTCAACCGCATCCTGCCGAAGTTCATGATCGGACTTCGCATCGAACTCATACGCGCTGAAAGTGGCGTAGTCGCCGGAACAGCCGTCGTATTGCTCGGTCCTTTGAAAGTCCTTCTCCAAAGCCGACAGCAAGACATCGAGTTCCTCTGGGCCGAGATCCTCTATGAACCCAAACAAGGACCAAGACCATACGACACTGGGGTCGTGGCCAAAATCCTGATCCATTGCAGTACTACTTGGGCGGTAGAACAGGAACCACCGGCGAGAATCGGCTGCGTCCTCAGCGGCGTCCACCCCGGGCAACGCTCCCGTAGTCTGTGACCCGTTGATCGTGTCAACGCGCCGATGGGTGGTCTGGGCTAACGACATTGCCAGCCGTGCAACCCGATAGAGCTTGTTCTTGTCAGGGTTTTCAGCCGCTTGTATGGCCTTCGCCGTTTCCTGGGCCCTCTTCAAATACAGCAGGCTCCTGAAGCCGCCCTCGTCCTTTTTGAGATAGAACGGTTCGTGCTCCTCGTCTTCAAGCTGCATATCGATCGCCGCTTCTATTTGCTTGGCCTCTTCTCCGGAAAGATCTTACATGGCAGCCAAGACTTCTGTTTGGCAATCCATACGACCGTCGGAAGCAGAGGTCAAACGCTTCCAGAGAAGGAAGAACCGATGCCGTGCCATTCACCACCTGCCTTTCCTCGGGCCGGCCGGTCGGCCGTCGTGGTGGGCGAGACCAAGGCAGCCAGCCGCGCCACGCGACGGGGATCCGCCACTTTTCAGCCAAACGCTCTCGCTTCACTCGAAAATGTGCCTCCTCACCAGAATGAGTGGGG
>CAZUAM010000159.1:0-12187 GCA_964618095.1 uncultured Planctomycetaceae bacterium
GGTACCGTCGCGGATATCCCGGGCGATGCCCGAGGACAGACCGGGCATGCTGGAGAACGCCCGAGAGATCATCGTCAGCAGGTAATAGGCGACCATGCTGTGATAGGTATATCCGGCGATGACGTCCTGCCGTTTGTACTCGCCGACGGCCTCGAAGACGGCCCACCAGAGGAACATCTGGGTGACGATGGGCAGGAACCGCATCAGGGTGCCCAGCGCGAAGTCTCCCCGGTAGACCAGCCGTTCTTCGAAGCTGATCCGGAGGACGGTCCACCAGGTTGCGGGGCGGGCGAACATAATGCTGAATGCTGAATGCTGAATGCAGAATGCAGAATGCTGAATGCAGAATGATGAATGCAGAATGACTGTGCTGGAAACGCTACTGGTTTTTCTTTGCAGTGATTACTGAGGAAGCGAAGATGGCGGTTAGCTCGTCTGTCTCCTTCAGAAGGTCAGCCATGCGTTTTGCCGGGACGATCCCGCTATCGACCAGGAGTTCCAGCCAATAGGTGGTTTCTTCCAGTTCCTGCAATCCCACCGCCATTTTGCTGATGAACTCTGCCGGCGATCTGGATCGGCAGGCTTCATGGTAGTGCGCTCCGGGGGAAGTACCACTTTTCAGGACTTGTTTGCCCAAAACCTGTGCTTCGGGTGTCTTGGGTAGTGACACGTACATCCGGACAATTCGCAGCGCAAATTCCTTCGTCCGCTCGCGCAGATCACGGTTCTCCTTCGTGTCGTTCATGGTTGCCCCAGTTGAGAGATTCCGATTAGCATGTGCACGTGGACTATCTGTTCCTCATTCTGCATTCTGCATTCTGCATTCATCATTCTTCATTCAATAGTTCGGGCACGTCTCCCAGTTTTTGTCGGGCGGTTTGGTCGGCCTGGGAGAACATCTCGGCGATGACTTCTTCGAGCGGGGGGTCTTCCACGCTGACGTCTTGGACGGCGTGATGGCTGAGGATGCTCCCCAACACCTCGGGCACGACGCCGCGCTCGACGCGGAGCTTGGCCCGGGGGGGCTCACGGGAGAGCACTTCGCCGTAGCGGTCGAGGTCGTGGGGGATCCGGCCGTCGGCCAGTTGCAGCGAGATGATCTTCTGCCCGCCGAAACGGTGGATGATCCCTTCCAGCGATCCGTCGTAGATGATCTGTCCCAGGGCGATGATCACCACCCGGCGACAGAGCGCGATCACGTCCTTCATGTAGTGGCTGGTCAGGAGGATGGTGACCTTGCGGCGCTGTTGATACTCTCGGAGAAAGGTCTGGATGTTGTGCTGGGCGATCACGTCCAGGCCGATAGTCGGCTCGTCGAGGAAGAGGACATCGGGCGAGTGGAGCAGCGCGGCGATCAGCTCCATCTTCATCCGCTCGCCGAGCGAGAGTTCGCGGACCGGCTGGGAGAGAAGGTGGGCGACCGCGAGCATCTCGCCGAGGTCGTCACGGGTGCGGCGGAACTGCTCGGGCTGGATGCGGTAGATCTGCTGATGGAGCCGGAAGGACTCGGCGGCGGGGAGGTCCCACCAGAGCTGGTTTTTCTGGCCCATTACCAGGGCGAACCGGCGGCGGTAGGCGTTTTCGCGCCGCCAGGGGACGTGTCCCATTACCCGGGCGGTGCCGCTGGTGGGGGTAATCACGCCGGAGAGGAGCTTCAAGGTGGTGGTTTTGCCCGCCCCGTTGGGCCCCAGGAAGGCGACGAACTCGCCCTGTTCGACGGAGAGATCGATGCCGCGGACCGCCTGGACGTTTCGATACTGCCGCCGGAACAGCCCGGCGACGGAGGCCAGCAGCCCCTCTTTTTTCTGATACACCTGGTAGGACTTTGCCAGGCGATGGATCTCGATGATCACCATAGCCTGTCAGTATAGATTCCGTCGTGGTTGGGGGAAAGGCGGCGGGGGGACGGGGGAAGGCGGAAGGGGGAAGGCGGAAGGGGGAAGGCGGAAGGGGGAAGGGGGAAGGCGGAAGGGCGAAGGCGGAAATGACCGGTGACCAATGGTCAATGACGAATCGCTGGCAGCGAGTACCTTCGCCGGCCTCTGCCCGGAGGTATCGCACCGCTCTCCCCCCTCCGCCTTTCGCCTTCCGCCTTCCCCCGTCCGCCTTCCCCCTTCTTCACCGTTGGGGTATAATTCGCCACACTGGTGGGCGTGGTGCGTTCGCAATGGGGCACAGAACGAGGAGGTGGAGCCACGGACGGAGTACGCGTGGGAATCGGACACGACACCCATCGGCTGAGGCGCGGTGGGCCTTTGAGGCTGGGTGGGATCGACATTCCCCACGATCGGGAGTCGGTCGGTCACAGCGACGGCGACGTGCTGTTGCACGCGGTGATCGACGCCCTGCTGGGGGCGGCCGCGCTGGGCGACGTGGGCCAGATGTTTCCCGATACCGATCCGGCCAACCGGGGACGTGACTCGGGCGAGATGCTCCGAGCGGCCCGCGACGCGGTGGTGGCGGTCGGCTGGCAGATCGGCAACATCGACTGCATCGTCTTCGCCCAGCGGCCCAAGCTCCTGCCGCACAGGCAGGCGATTCGCAAGCGGATTGCCGACGTGCTGGACATCGACCCTGATTGCGTCAGCCTGAAGGGCAAGACGGCAGAGCTCGTGGGACCGATCGGCAAGGAGGAGGCCATCGCCGCGGAGTGTGTGGCGCTGTTGGAGCCGCGTTGATGATGCGTGCTGCGCAGGGGGACTGCCTCCGGCCCCACGGGGCGCAGCCCGGGGGCGTTTAACACGACTGAAAACGCCGAACACCTACGACCACTGACAACTGACTACTGACAACTCTAGCATGATTCGAGTCTACAACACGCTTTCGAGGTCGAAGGAGCCCTTCGAGCCGGTCCACCCCGGCAAGGTCGGCATCTACCTGTGCGGGCCGACCGTTTACAAGCCGAGCCACGTCGGTCACATGGTCGGGCCGGTGATCTTCGATACGGTCAAACGCTACCTGGCATACTCGGGCTACGAGGTCACGCTGGTGGTGAACGTCACGGACGTGGACGACAAGCTGATTGCCGAGTCGCAGAGGCGGGGGATCAGCATGTCGGAGCTGGCCGCCGAGATGACGGCCGACTACATGAACAACCTGGAGGCCCTGGCGGTTGACACGATCGATCATTTTCCCCGCGCCACGGAGAACATCGACCAGATTATCCGGTTCACCGCCACGCTGGTCGAGAAGGGTTTCGCCTACGAGTCGGAAGGCGACGTCTATTTCGAGATCGGCAAGGTGGCCGACTACGGAAAGCTGAGCGGGCGGCGGACCGAGGCTCTGCAAGGTGACGGGGGTGGGACGGCCGAGCGGAAGCGGGCCGGCGCCGACTTCGCGCTCTGGAAGGGCGCCAAGCCGGATGAGCCGGCCTGGGAGAGCCCCTGGGGACCGGGAAGGCCGGGCTGGCACATCGAATGCTCGGCCATGAGTCGCCGGCTGCTGGGCGAGACGTTCGACATCCACGGCGGCGGGCTGGACCTGGTCTTTCCCCATCACGAAAACGAGATCGCCCAGAGCGAATCCTGCCACGGCAGGCCGATGGCCAAATACTGGATGCACAACGGCCTGATGCAGGCCTCGGACGAGGTGGGCAAGGTCGGCGGGCGGCAGACGCACCCGGCGGCCGGCGACCTGCCGGCCCAGGAGGTGGGCAAGATCAGCAAGTCGAAGGGCTCCGAGCCCTTCAGCGAGCTGCTCGAGGAATTCAGCGGCGAGACGATCCGTTTCTTCGTCCTTTCCACCCAGTATCGCCGGCCGATCGACTTCAGCGAGTGGCGGATCCGCGAGGTGGAGACCGGGCTGGAGACCTTCTATCGCTTCTTCAAGCGGTACGAGCGGGTTACCGGCGAGGGCTTTTACGAGATCGTGGCGCCGGCCAAGCGCAGCGAGGGGGAGATGGACCCGGGCGGCGATGCGGCGCTCGAGGCCGTCGCGGAACTTCGGACGCGGTTCCTGGAGGCGATGGACGACGACTTCAACACCGGCGGCGCGGTGGGCATCTTGTTCGACCTGGTCCGCCGGCTGAACAAGTTCGTCGACGACGAGAGACTCGAAGAGCCGGGCAACCGGGCCCCGGGCAAGCTCGAGGTCTTGAAGCGGGGGGCTGCCGTGCTGTGCGAGGTGTCGGCCACGCTGGGCCTGTTCCGCAGGCCGCCCAAGGAAGAACCGGCCGGAGACGACCAACTGGTCGGCAAGCTGATGGACCTGTTGATCGAGATCCGCGCGGAGGCCCGAAAGGGCAAGGACTTCGCCACGGCCGACCGGATCCGCAGCTCGCTGGCCGAGTTGGGGATCACCCTGGAGGATCGGCCGGGGGGGACCGAGTGGAGCGTTCAGTAGCCGCACGCGGCTGGGCAGGAAATGCTGCTAAGCCGCAAGCGGCTGGGGAAGTCGCATGGCAGAGGCGCCAAGCCGCATCCTGGGTATCGACCCGGGGCTGAACGTTACCGGCTACGGGGTGCTGGAGGTGGGCAACGGGGTGCTGCGGTTGTGCGAGGCGGGGATCATCCGCGGAAAGGCGCGGGACTCGCTCACGCGGCGACTGGCCGAGATCTACCAGGGCGTCTCGGACGTGATTGCCGGATTGCGGCCGGGGGTGATGGCCCTGGAGGAGCTTTACTCGCACTACCAGCGGCCTCGGACGGCCATCTTGATGGGCCACGCCCGGGGGGTGATCTGCCTGGCCGCTACCCGGGCCGGGATTCCGGTGGTGCACTACTCGGCCACGCGGATCAAGAAGATTCTGACCGGCTCGGGCCGGGCGCCGAAGGGTCAGGTGCAGCGAGCGATCCAGCACGAATTGGGCCTTACGGAGTTGCCCGACCCCACCGACGTGGCCGATGCCCTGGCCATCGCGCTGTGTCATCATTATCTTGGGGACAAGCCGATCGCGTTACGGCGGTAGTCCGTTTTCCTTCACCGTGGGCGGAGTGGGCATTTGATAACGAAGATCACCGGTCAATTGGCGGCTTTGCAGGACGACGTGCTGACGCTGCGGATCGAGGCGTTCGAGCACGAGGTGCTGATCCCGGAGTTTACCCGCCGGCAGTTGCAGAGCGAGCTGAAGCAGCAGATCAGCCTGCACACGATCGAGTACCTGGAGGGCAACCCGATGCAGGGGCGGATGACGCCCCGGCTGATCGGGTTTTTGAGCGAGGTGGAGCGGGAGTTTTTCGAGTTGTTCTGTTCGGTGGACGGGGTGGGGGTGCGGAAGGCGCTTCGGGCGATGGTCCGCCCGGTCAAGGAGGTGGCCACGGCGATCGAGGATCAGGACGCCAAGGCCCTCTCGGCCCTGCCGGGGATCGGGCCGGCGATGGCCGAGCGGATCATCGCCAAGCTGCGGCGGAAGGTGCCGAAGTTCGCCCTGATGGTCACCCGCGAAGAGGCGGCCAAGGCCGAGGTCCGGCCGGACGTGGTCTCGGAGACCTACGAGGTGCTCCGCCAGTTGGGCCACTCGGAGAGCGACGCCCGGCGGTTGCTCGACGCGGCGCTGTCGGCGAAGAAGAAATACAAGGACGTGCAGGGTCTATTGCAGGCGATTTATCAGCAGAGCCAGAAGTAGTGGGGAGTGCTAAGCCGCAAGCGGCTGACGGCCGCGAGTGCTGAACCTCGAATTTTGGTACGCGTACGTACCGTCTGGCTCCTTACCCCTGACGCCTGGCCCCTTTATCATGCCGGACGTTACCAGCTACCAACCGACGCTTGAGGACGCTGCTCCAGTGGTGCGCGCGGAGGCGTGCGGGCAGTGTGGAGCGCCGGTGGAGCCGTTGGACAAGTTCTGCGGCTGCTGCGGGGCGGAGCAGGCGGCTGCGGCGGTGGTCCACGAGCCGGCGGCCGAGCAGAGGCATTTCCGCTGCAAGAATTGCGGGGCGGAGGTGGCGGTTGATCCGGATCAGCGGAGCTATACCTGTGCGTTTTGCGACTCGACGTACGTGGTGGAGTTTACGCCCGAGGAGTCGGATCGGCAGCCGCCGGAGTTTGTGATCGGGTTTGGGGTCACGGTGGAGAAGGCGCAGGAGCGATTCCGCCGCTGGATCAACGCAAGCTCCTGGTTCCGGCCGGGCGATCTGAAATCGGCCCAAATCGAGGAGAAACTCAAAGGTGTCTATCTGCCGTTTTGGTCGTTTTCGATGTTGGCCCGAAGCGACTGGTCGGCCAGCATCGGCGAGCACTGGTGGAAGACCGAGACCTATACGACCACCGACAAGGACGGCAAGACGGTTACCCGGACTCGCCGGGTGCGGAAGACCGAGTGGTGGGACTTGGGCGGCAAGCACCATCGCTACTACAGCGGCTACCTGGTCTCCGGCAGCCGGGGGCTCGCCCAGCGGGAGGCCGCGCGGATCAAGCCCTTTCATCTTCCGGCTCTGAAGCGATACCGCCCCTACTTTCTGGCCGGCTGGCTCAGCGAGGAGTACTCGATCGAGCGCGAGGAGGCGCTGCGGACGTGCCAGCAGGAATTCCACCGCCGGGAGGAGCAGCACGTGGCCGCGCATCTGCCGGGCGACACGTACAGCAGCCTCCGGGTGGAGACGCGGTTTGGCAACGTCAACTCGGACCTGATCCTGCTGCCGGTCTACCTGTTGAGCTACCGTTACGGTGAGAAGCTCTACCGCTTCATGCTTAACGGGCAGACGGGCAAGCTCGCCGGTGAGAAGCCGCTTTCGGTATGGCGGATCCTGCTGGCGGTGGGTGCGGGGTTGGTGGCGGTGTTGATCCTGGTTCTGCTGGTGATTCTTCTTGGTGGGGGATAGGTGCTGAAGGACGGACGATTGCAGATTGAAGATTGCAAATTGTAAATTGCAAATTGGGAACTGAGCAAGGGCATGTCGGAACTGCTGGCGAAATGCGAGGTGTGCGGGAGCCTGTTGGACGAGGAGGACATGTTCTGCGCTAACTGCGGGACGGAGTCCCCTCGGCGAAAGGAGGCGGCCGGGCGCGAGGCGGAATCTGACGCGGCGGCCGACTCGTCGCGGCTGGCGACGCACAACTTCGAGTGCTCGGGCTGCGGGGCGTCGATGAGTTTCGACGCCCGGGCCGGCAGCCTGCGATGCCCCTTCTGTGCGTCGGTCGAGATGGTCCAGCAGCGGGACGCCAAGGTCCTGGCCCCCCGGCGAGTGGTCCCGTTTCGGCTCAGTCGCGAGGAGGCGGTGGCCGCGATGCGCGCGTGGCTGGGGCGGGGTTTTTTCCGGCCGAGTGGACTGTCGGAGCGGGCCAGCGTGGTGCGGATGCAGCCGGTTTACGTTCCCTATTGGGTGTTCGAGGCCACCACGCATACCTATTGGACGGCCGACAGCAGCCGGACCCCGCCGGGTGCCCAAGGGGACTGGTATCCGCTTGCCGGCGAGCACCACGGCCGTTACGAAAACCTGCTGATCGGCGCCAGCGGGGCACTTGCGCCGGGCGAGACCTCGAAGATCTGCCCGTTCAATCTGGCCGAAGGGGTGGCCCCGGAGGAGGTGGACCTGGAGGGCGTGACGGTGGAGCAGTTTTCTGTGCCGCGGAAGTATGCCCGACCCTTGGCCCGCGGTGGTTTGGAGCAGTCGGAGGCCCAGGCGGTCGAGGCGGCGTATGTGCCCGGCCGGGCCCGGAACGTGCACGTCAACGTCCGCATCGAGTCGATGTCGAGCGAGCCGGTCCTGCTGCCGGTCTGGATCACGGCCTATCGCTACGGCGACAAGCTGTATCGGTTCCTGCTGAACGGCCAGAGCGGCAAGGCCACCGGCGAGGCGCCCGTGTCGTGGCTGAAGATCCTGATGATCCCGGCGATCGTGATCCTGGTGGTGTTGATCTTGCTGATTTGTTCGCAGGCTTTCGGTGCCGACCTCAGGACGGGGATGAACAGGAGAGATGGGCCGAACCGGCCAATCGTCGAACTCGGCGGAGCATTCCTGACTGAAGGATGCCGGTCCAGCCGCCCATCGACGGCATCTAAGACCGCTCGGCGTCTGGAGACGCCTCCTACGGGCGGCCGGTTTTTGCTATATTGGCCCCTCAGTCAACACCCGTTCACGTCCTGGGCGAGCCGGGCACACGATGAGCCGCAGACCGATCCTCCAGCAGCCGGTTAGTTTCCAAGACGACGATCGGGATCTGCGCCCGCAGCGGATGCGGGAGATGGTCGGCCAGCGGGCGGTCTATGCCCGGCTGGAGATCGCGGTGGACGCGGCCGCCAAACGGGGGGATCCGCTGGGGCACGTGCTCTTCGACGGCCCGCCGGGACTGGGCAAGACGACCTTCGCCACTTGCATCCCCCGCGACCTGGGCGTGAGGTTCCAGATCGCCAGCGGCTCGGCCCTGGCGGCGCCGAAGGACCTGATCCCCTACCTGACCAACGCGGAGGAGCGGTCGGTGTTGTTCATCGACGAGATCCACCGCATGCCCAAGGCGGTCGAGGAGTTCCTCTATCCGGCCATGGAGGACTTTCGGATCGACTTGGTCCTTGGCGAGGGGGTCAACGCCCGCACGATCAACATGCAACTGAAACCGTTTACGCTGATCGGGGCCACCACGCGGACCGGCCTGCTGTCGGCGCCGCTGCGGGACCGGTTCCAGATGCGGGAGCACCTCGATTTTTACACGATCGAGGAGCTGGCCGAGATCGTCCGGCGCAACGCGGGGAAGTTACGGGTGGAGATTGCAGATGCGGCGGCCACCGAGATCGCCGGCCGCAGTCGGGGTACGCCCAGGCTGGCCAACAACCGGCTCCGCTGGGTCCGCGACTACGCCCTGAGCAAGGCCGACGGCAAGATCTCGCTGGGCGTTGCCCGCGACGCCCTGGCGATGCAGGGGATCGACGCGAAGGGTCTGGATCCGCAGGATCGCAAGTATCTGGAGACGATCGCCCGGGTGTTTGGGGGCGGGCCGGTGGGCGTGGAGGCGGTTGCCCACACCATGAACCTCGCCCCCGATACGCTGATCGACGAGGTGGAGCCCTACCTGTTGCGGAGCGAGTTGGTGGTGCGGACACCGCGCGGGCGGAAGATGACCCCGGCGGCTTTCGATCACCTGGGGCTGGGCGTCCCGCCGTCGGCGAAAGAGGGCGGGCAGAAGAGGCTGTTCGAGTAGCTACCGCGGGAGCGTTGAGTGCCGGCTTCATGTCGCCGGGGGCGTGGTGTCGCTGAGGTTTCGGCCGGCCCGGGCTTTCCCGCCGGTTCGGCCCCCACGGCGAAAAACCGGGGAAAACCATTTTTTCGCCTTTACGGGGATTGCAGCTCTTGCCGGCTGCGGTATGATTAACGTCTGGGGACATGTGTTGGCTGGCGGCTCAGCCGCGACGTTGAAGGAGAAACGTGATGCTTGCAGTGGCTCCGGGCTGGGAATTGGACGTGGAACGCGGTCCGGACTGGCTGTTGGTGAAGATCAGGAGCCAGGACGGGTCCTCAACAGAGCCCCCTCTGGCGGATGGTGTGTGGGAACTATTGGAGCGGCATTTCACCTACCGGGTGGTGCTGGAATTGGATCAGGTCAGGGTGCTCAACAGCTACTTGATTGGGCAGTTGGTCCAGTTGTACAAGCTGATTCGTCGGCACGACGGGGTGATGCGGCTGTGCGGCCTCTCGCCCTACAATCTCGCGGTGCTGCGGACCTGCCGACTTGAGGACCGTTTTCTCCCCTATCGCGACCGTGAAGAGGCCGTGATGGGTTGTTCTCGTCCCCGGCACCCGAAATAGGCCGATCGGCCGCATCCTGGCAGACCGCGGCAGAAGTGCCGAGTCGCAGCCGGAGGGCAACGGGCCTCCGGGCCGGGGAAGGCGTTGACTTGCGGCCGTGGAGGGAAACCGCAGGGAAGCGGATTTCCGCCAGCTTGCATTGGCGGAAAGCGGCGGCCGATGGCGGCGGCTCTGGGGCACGCCCAGGTCTCGGTCCAGGTCCCGTTCTCTCAGCCCCAGCAGACTTCCAGTTCGTTGGCGATCTGCTCGACGCCCTCGACGCGACGAACGGCCTCTTGGGCCATCTGCTTCTGGTAGTACGTGCCTACTACACCCCGTAGGGTCACTCGACCCTGCTCGGTTTCAAAGCGCAAGTTGCGGCGTGTGACATGGGGGTTTTGCTCCAAGGCGGTGAGGACTCGATCGTCCAATGGCCTGTCGATCATGGTCAATGCCAACTTTTCGATGGTTGCAGGAAGAGGAAGTCAATCAGCTCGCCGGCGCTCCACATGGCGCAAGCTACCCTTCTTCAGCGGCTACAAGGCACCTGCACCGGGAACCGGGAAGGTTCCGCAAAGGGCAAGTGCCGGGAAGCACGCGGAACGTACGCGGGGAAGCCCGGTTGTAGCGATCCTTCGGAATCCGCTGGAGGCATCAACCGAGCAGAAGCCGGTACGTCACGGGGCTGAGCACGGTGGCGATCACCAGGCCGCCCAGTAGACGGACCCGCCGTTGAAAACGTAGCTCACGTTTGGGATCCCGGCTAAGCTCGTGCAAGAAAGCGGTACGTCGGGCGATGCTGGCGTGCTGCCAACTGCGTGCGTTTCGGCCCATGCCACTGCTGGAGGCCAGTTTCTCCAGCGCGGAGGTGAACCTCTCGACCGGCGTCCGCCCGGCTTCGGGCGCCATCCAGCGGCATCCGAACAGGTCGGCCTGGTGTTCCAACTGCCTGCAATAGTAGCCGAATACGACCAGTACGTAGGCCGCCATCGCGGTGAGCATCACCAGTGCCGTGGGGATCTTCGGGCCGACCTCCCCGAGGGCCAGCCACTGCGTGCCCGGCCGCTCCAGGAGCCGCTGGAGGGCTTCGGGAGAGGCCTGCGCGAGAAGCATCCACACGCTCAGCGGGGCGACCATGGCCAGCACCCGCATCAGCAGGTGGTGATGCCACACGTGCCCCACTTCGTGGCCGAAGACCGCCTCGATCTCTTCGTCCCGCAGACGCAAGAGCAAGGCGTCGGTGAGGAAGACGTAGCGGAGCCGGCGGACCAGGCCGGCCACGGCCGCGTTGACGACCATCCCGTTGGTGCGCCAGACGAGGATGTCCCGAGCACGGAATCCCGCCCGGCCGGCGGCCTCCTCCAGGCGGCTCCGCAAGGGGCCCGGCGGCAGCGGCCGGGTCTGCCAAACGTACCGCAGGAGGACGGGAAACAGCACGAACAACGCCGCCAGCGATGCCAGCAGCACGGGGGCATGGTAGCCGTGCTGTGGCGCATCGGGGGCGATCAGTTCCAGGGCGTCCTGGACGGCCAGGAGCCCCAGCAACGGCACCAGCAGGATGCCCAGGTAGTGCCGGAAATGGAGGGCGACGTACTGTCTTCGGGTGGGAAGTGGCTTCTGTAGCGCGTCCCGGCCGGCCAGCCCGACCTGCACCGCCCGATCCACCTCGTAGAAGGCGGCCCAGGAGAGCACCAGCGGCAGCAGGACCGGCGTAAGGATGAGCAGCTCATCGACCAGCAGCGTGTGGTCGAGGTGCCAGTTGAAGCGGACCAGTCGAGCCCAGTCGAGTCCGTAAGTGATGCCCCCGGCGGTGACCAGCCAGAGTGCCACGTGGGCCCGGCGGAATTGGCGGAAGCGCCGCAGGAGCGAGCGGTGGCTGGAGAAATCGGCGGTGAGCCGGCGGGCGATCAGGCCGGAGGCCGCCAGGGCGAGCAGCCACAGCAGGGCGATTCCGGCGGCGGCGATCATCAATCGCCCCACCACTCCGGAAACCGGCTCGCTGGGGCCGGATTCGGAGACGAGCAAGGCGGCCAGGACCGCCAGAATCAAGACCAACTGCATCGCGGGACCGGCGGACAAGAGGAAGCGGAAGAGGGGTAAATCGCCCCAGAACTTCCATCCTAGTTGCCCGCCACGGCGGCCTCAAGCGCCGGTCATCCGGAACAGGGCAGCCCTTGACTCCCGAAGTTGTCGGTCCGATCAGCGGCCCATCCAGGTGGGAAGTTGGCCGGCTGGCGGGAGGTTGACGATTGAGGCGCCCGCAACCTCGTCCAGCGCCAGGACTTCGGCCATGGCCTCGGCCGGGGGCGGGGAGTCGAGGACCAGGACGCCGATGGCCTCTCCGCCCGGCTGGTCGCTGCCGCGGCCTACGGACATGTGGGCGATGTTGACCCGGTGGGCGCCGAAGATGCTGCCGACCTTGCCGACCACGCCGGGCATGTCGCGGTGGAACATGATCATCAGGGTTCCCTCGAGATAGCTTTCCAGCCGGAAATCGCCCTTGCGGACCAGCCGCGGCATGTTGTTGCCGAAGA